>JBBRXI010000001.1:0-40510 GCA_038248575.1 Burkholderiales bacterium
CGGCTTGGGCGTACGAATCCTCGGCGAAGTAAAGCCCGAATTCGCCGACCTGCTACGCCGCGCCGACGCCATTTTCATCGACGAATTGCGCGCCGCCGACTGGTACGAGAAGACGAGCCAGGCGTTTGCCGTTTTTTTGCCGGTGAAAGCAGTCGGCGTCATGGGCGACGGCCGCACCTACGAATACGTCGTCGCCCTGCGCGCCGTGCAGACCCAGGATTTCATGACCGCGCATTGGGCCGAGTTGCCGCACAGCCTTCTCGCCAAAGTATCGAATCGGATCATCAACGAGGTGCGTGGAATCAACCGTGTCGTCTACGATATCTCGGGCAAGCCGCCGGCGACCATCGAGTGGGAATGACTGGATGGCTTCGGAAAAAGCAAGGCCCGTTGAATTGGCCTGTAAACCTATCCTCCTTTTGCGAGAAACTACGACCCATTACCGGCAGCCGAAAGTTTGTGTTCATGTGTGCAAGCCTCAGCTTTCGAGCGCCTGGATGACGAACTCGGCCGTACGACCGCCCGAAGAGCCTTGTTGGCCGGAAATCAGCAAACCATCGCGTACGGCGAACGGCTTGAACGCTGGACCTTGAACAAACGTCGTGTTCGCTATTTTTTTGGCTTCCGTTTCAATGCGGAACGGCTGCACCTGCTTGCGGTAAGCCTTGTCAACGATTTCCTCTTCGGCGTCACAAAAGCCAGTCCATTGCTTGCCCTCGGCCAGCAATCTGCCATTGGACAGGCGAGTTTTCAGCAGAATCACCGAGCCATGGCAGATGGTGGCAGACACTTTGCCTGCCTCATAGAAGCTGGCGAAGAGCGTGTGCAGTTCAGCGTTGTCGGTGAAGGTCACCATAGGGCCAAGCCCGCCAATCACGAATATTGCGTCGTAGTCGGCTACTTTCACCTCCGATAGCTTCCTGGTTTTCTCGAGCAGAGGCTTGACCTTAGGCGAATGCTTGAAGCCGATGGACAAAAAGTCTTGTGGTGGACCAAAGCGGCCACCTTCTGGGTCGCTCATGGCGTCGTGTACAACGCGGCCGCCGTTGGGCGAGGCGATGTCCATCACGTAGCCACGCTGCTGAAATGCCCAGTACGGGTGGGCGAGCTCCGTCAGGTAGTACCCGATGGGAAACCCGGCATGGCCGGGGTCGACTTCGTTGGAGACGACAAAAACGACGCGCTTAGGCGTGAGTGCGGCTGCGGTTGAGGTTGAAGTGGCGGACATCGGTTTTTCCTGGGATCGAGACGTCAAAGCCAGGGCGGACAAAGCGAGCGCGGCGGCACCCTGCAAAAGTTGGCGACGCGGCAACGGAGGACTTGTAATCATGGCAGGCTCCTGATATGTACCGATGTTCATTCCTTGACTCTACTTTTTTGCTGCAGGTTGGATTCTCAATTGACTTATAAATGATTACAATGCATTCATGTGCATAGTCGAAATGCAATTTAATCATGTAAAACGTTAAGCTACATGAAAGACCAAGATCTCAATTTGCTCAAGGCATTGAACGCCCTCATTGCGACGGAAAGCATCACGCAGATGGGCGAGTCCTTGGGCATCACGCAACCTGCTGCAAGTCGCGTCATGACCAGGCTGCGACGAGCATTTGCCGATCCGCTACTCGTGCGGACCAGTAAAGGCTATGTGCTGACCCCCCGCGCGCAGGCATTGCGGCAGCAGACCCGCGACGCGCTTGCGACGGCGATTCAAGTTTTTTCCGCCATTGATTTCGATCCACAGAGCAGTCGTCGCCAATTTCGGGTAGCTTCTACCGACTACGGGGCTATGGTGGTACTGAACGGCGTGGTGCGCGAAGTCGCAAAGCACGGAAAGACTCTTGGCATCCGCATCGAGCCTTGGAAGGAGCAGACGCTTCAGGACTTAGCGTCGGGGGAACTGGACTTGGCGCTATACGCCGACGATCCGGTGCCGGGTGATTTTCATACCCGTGACTTATTCAAAGAGAGCTACGCGGCTCTTATGTCAAAGATTCACCCCCTAGCCCAACAACACCCTGACTCCTACCCGCTGCGCCCTTCCGCTGTCAACGACTACCCACAGTTGGTCGCAACCTATCCGGCGGGGAGGCAAACGGGAGTGGATGACGTGTTGTGCAGACTGGGGCAGAAAAGTAATGCTATGCAGGTGGCCATTCCATACTTTCTTGCCGCACCTTGGTTTTTGCAAGGCACAGATTTCGTCATGCTTTGCCCGCAGCGTGCCGCACAAGCACTTGCGGAACATCCAGCCCTAGTTTGGCGTGGCCTAGCAAGTAAAGCATGTGACTTTACGTACCGAATGGTTTGGCACGAAAGAGCCAACAAGGATGTCGGGTTGACGTGGTTGCGGCAGTTAATTGTGCAGACGCAGCGATCGGCCGGTTAAAGCGATGGGCTAAAGTGCGCCTTTGAGCAGTCGGTATCACGTTGTTGCCAGATCGGCTCAATCGGAGTCGTTTGGCACGACGGTAGCCATAAGTACCATTTTGCTATCCGAAAGACTTACTTTTGGCATAAAATGATATGCCGAAGGCAAAGCGTAGCAAGGGTTTGGAACGCCGTATAAGCGCGTTGTGCTTGGCGTACAGACGATATCGAAGGATAATCTAATCGCGCTCACGTTTTACTAGACACCGTCTGTTAAAACGTATAAAAAGACGACGGGAGCGGTAAGACTGAAGCGGCGCGAGAATTCGCAAACCGACAAATTCTTTGGCTCCCCGACCTGGGCTCGAACCAGGGACCTACGGATTAACAGTCCGGCGCTCTACCAACTGAGCTATCGAGGAACAACGAAGCGCGCATTCTAGACACTCACTGATATTTCGTCAACAAATTTGGCAGTTAATGGATTCCGACCTCGTCTATATCAAAACAGCCTCCGGTGAGGGGGCGATACTCCAACGAACAAAAGTCATGCAGCGAAATGTGCGCATGATCTTGATTCTGGTCGACGGACAATCCACCGTCGGCGATCTTTGCGGCAAGACGGGCAATGTGCAGCTCACCGAAAACGCTCTGCGCGAACTGGAGAATGGCGGATTTGTCGAGCCACGGAGGGGCCACGAGACGCTGTGGGCTGAACGCAAAAAATCTCCGCGCACGGTTACGAACGAGGCGGCAACCGATCAAGGTGGGGAACTCGCGCTGGCCGCCAGCACCAAGCCGCCGGTTACCGAACCGACAGCCCCGGACAGCCGAGTATTCGTTCAATCCGTATTGCCCCTCAATCCTCGCAGCGGCACCTCGATAGCGCCATTCGTCTTTACGCCGGTGCCGTCGCTAGACGGGCCTGTCGTCGATTTGGCTCCAGCGTCAATTGGCGACGTACAGAAGCCACCGATGGAGCGGAAACGGGCAGCCAACGTTTTTTTCGCACGCTGGCGCAAAGCTTGGTCCGATCGTGCCGAACGGGCCACCGACATCAAGGTATCGATCCGGCCAATTCGTCTTGCGCCGCGGTCATCGCTCGGTTGGCCGGGAATCGTGAGCTTATCGTTGCTCATCCTGGCGGTAATACTGTCCGTGGCGGTCGTTTTCTTCCCTTACGACCTTTATCTGCCGCAAGTTGAAGCGGCACTGACCCAGGCGACCGGGCGGTCGGTCAAAGTCTCAACCATGCGCATCGTGGTTTACCCGAAACCAGGCCTGGTCCTCGGTGGCGTCATAATTTCTGCAGGAGGGGGCGAAATTAACATTAACGAAATGCACCTGCAGCCCGCCCTAGAGACACTTACGGCAGCCAAACCGATGTTTCGCGAAGTCGTGATGAGTGGTGTTGTCGTGCCTGTAGAACTCGTTTCCGGCCTGTCTACGGTTTTCGCGTCGATTGCTCGCCCGGAGGCTGGTTTTGGCGTCGAGCGGGTACGTTTTGAAAAAACCAATGTTTCATTCAGGGGACTTGGCTTATCCGACCTTGAAGGTGAAGCACGGTTGTCTGCAGACGGTTTGTTCCAATCGCTGTTGTTGCACTCGCCGGATCGCAACTTGAGTCTTGAAGCCAAACCCGAAGACGAGCGGCTCGATGTCGTGCTCGAGGGCTTCGGCTGGCGTCCATCGGCAAAGTCGGGCTTCCTTTTCGATTCACTCAATTTGCACGGGACGCTCGACGAAGGCGTGTTGACGATCAGTAACATGAACCTGCGTATTTTCGATGGATTGATACAGGGCGTTGCGGTTCTTCAGGCCAACAAGAAGCCCTCGATGCACGGTTCGGTATCTTTCGAGCGGATAAACGCCAATCGATTCGGCGATGTGCTGGGCTTGGGGAAGCAATTTTCCGGGGAAACGACGGGAAAAATGCGCTTCTCGACGACGGCCGACTCTTGGGAAACGATATTTTCGGCGATGGAAGCCGACGGAGACTTCACAATTCGGCGAGGAAACGTCCGCGGTATCGACCTTGCCGAGGCTCTCCGTCGCGCTTCGCGAACGCCGGTCCAGGGCGGCATAACGCTCTTCGAAAGGCTGTCCGGAAGAATCCGTCTGACGCCTACGGGTTATCAGTTTCCCGGCCTCTTCATGAGCTCCGGGCTGATGGAATCAACGGGTCAGATTGACGTCAGCCGGGATTTGATTGTCAGCGGCAAGATGGAATTGCAGATGAAGGGAAGCGCGAACCACAGACGCGTCCCCATTTCGATCAGCGGACCACTCAAAACGCCTTCCGTACTGGCCGGCGCGGGGTAAGACCAGCACCAAAAGAAAAGCCGGCTTTCGCCGGCGTTTCTATTGGACGCTCGCGTTATCAAAGCACCGCAGCGATCGCGTCGACGACGTAGTCGATGTTCTGATTGTTGAGTGCGGCGAGGCAGATGCGACCGGTGCTGACTGCGTAGATGCCAAACTCGCTTTGCAAGCGTTCGACCTGTTGTGCCGACAGACCGGTGTAAGAAAACATCCCGCGTTGTTTGACGATGAAGGAAAAATCCTGGGCAACGCCCTTGGCCTGCAGCTTTTCGACGAGGCTGAGACGCATTTCGCGAATACGGTCACGCATGCCGGCCAGATCCTCTTCCCACATCTGGCGCAGTTCCGGACTGTCAAGCACCGCTGCGACAATCGCTCCGCCGTGCGTCGGCGGGTTCGAATAGTTGGTCCTGATGACACGCTTAAGCTGCGACAGGACGCGAGCCGACTCGTCCTTCGACCCGGTAACGATCGATAGTGCGCCGACGCGCTCACCGTAGAGCGAGAACGATTTGGAGAACGAACTGGCGACAAAGAACTGCAGGCCCGAGGCGACAAAAAGATTGAGCGCCAGCGCGTCCTCAGCAATGCCGTCAGCAAAGCCCTGATAAGCCATATCAATGAAAGGGACCAATCCGCGCGCTCGGATCGCTTCGATCGTTTCGCGCCACTGTGCTTCGGAAAGATCGGCACCGGTCGGATTATGGCAGCAGGCATGCAGAACGACGATCGAGCCTGCCGGCAAGGCATTGAGCTTCGCCTTCATCCCGGCAAAATTCACCCCCCGGGTGCGCGCGTCGTAATAGGGGTAGCTGTCGACCGCGAAGCCCGCGTATTCGAACAGCGCGCGGTGGTTTTCCCAACTTGGATCGCTGATGTAGACGGTGGCATCAGGAAGCAGGCGCTTAAGGTAATCGGCACCGATCTTGAGCGCTCCCGTGCCCCCGAGCGTTTCGGCAGTGATCAGCCGGCCTTCGCCGGCTAACGCCGAGTTTTCTCCAAAGAGTAACGTTTGCACGGCCTTGTTGTAGGTGCCAAGGCCTTCGATCGGTTGGTAACTGCGCGGCGGCATGGCTTCTACACGCGCTTTCTCCGCCACTTTGACCGCTTTGAGAAGCGGAACCTTACCGTTATTGTCAAAATAGACGCCGACGCCGAGATTGACTTTGACTGGCCGGGCGTCGGCGTTGAATGATTCGTTAAGACCGAGGATGGGATCGCGCGGGGCCATCTCGACGGCAGAGAATATCGAAGAAGTCATGGGCAGCTTATTCCGGTCAGCGTGGCGCGATGGGCAGGCAAGCAGGTGTGCTTCGCGCTACATGTTTGTTAATTGGCACGGGCTTCACATCTGCTGGCTATTCGCTGTCCGAACGGCAAGCAGGACGGAATCCAGTAGAATTCTAGCATGCACACGCCGATTCCGTCGTCACCCCTGCCGGCTTTCATTACCTTTGCCGGGAGTCCGTTTCGCCTTCACCAGCCGTTCTTGCCAGCCGGCGATCAGCCCGAGGCGATCACCCAGCTGGTCGAAGGGCTAGACGACGGACTGGCCTTCCAGACGCTGCTCGGTGTCACGGGTTCGGGTAAGACCTACACGATGGCCAATGTCATCGCGCGCACCGGACGTCCGGCGCTCGTCCTCGCACCCAACAAAACGCTGGCGGCGCAACTTTATTCCGAGTTCCGCGAGTTCTTTCCGGAAAATGCCGTTGAGTACTTCGTTTCGTACTACGATTACTATCAGCCGGAAGCCTATGTGCCGGCCCGCGACCTGTTCATCGAGAAGGATTCCGCGGTCAACGAGCACATCGAACAGATGCGGCTTTCGGCGACAAAAAGCCTTCTCGAGCGACGCGACTGCGTCATTGTGGCGACCGTCTCCTGCATCTACGGTATCGGCGACCGTGACGAATACCACAAGATGATTCTCACCATGCGGGTCGGCGACCACATGGGCCAACGCGACGTCATCCGGCGCCTCATCGAAATGCAATATGAGCGCAACGAAATCGACTTTCATCGCGGTACCTTCCGCGTGCGCGGCGACGTCATCGACGTATTTCCGGCCGAGCACGCCGAGCACGCGATTCGTATTTCGCTCTTTGACGACGAGATTGACGGCTTGCAGTTGTTCGATCCGCTGACCGGCCAGTTGCAGGCCAAGCTCGTGCGTTTCACCGTGTTTCCATCGTCACATTACGTCACGCCGCGCGCCACCGTGCTGCGCGCCATCGAAGGGATCAAGAACGAACTGCGCGAACGGATCGAGTTCTTTCACCAGGAGAACCGTCTGGTAGAAGCGCAGCGCATAGAACAGCGCACGCGCTTTGACTTGGAAATGCTCGATCAGCTTGGCTTCTGCAAAGGCATCGAAAATTATTCGCGGTTTCTCTCGGGGCGCAAGCCAGGCCAGCCGCCGCCGACGCTGATCGATTACCTGCCGGCCGATACACTGATGTTCATCGACGAATCGCACGTCTCGATTCCGCAAGTCGGCGCGATGTATAAAGGGGACCGATCGCGCAAGGAGAATCTCGTTAACTACGGCTTCCGCCTGCCGTCGGCGCTCGATAACCGACCACTCAAATTCGAGGAATACGAGGCCTTGCTGCGCCAAGCCATCTTCGTTTCGGCAACGCCTGCCGACTACGAGGCGACGCACCAGGGGCAAGTTGTCGAGCAGGTCGTCCGCCCGACCGGGCTGATTGACCCGGTCATCATCGTTCGCCCCGCCGCGACACAGATCGACGATCTGCTTTCGGAAATTCGCTTGCGCGTCGCCAACGACGAGCGAATCCTCGTCACCACGCTGACCAAACGCATGTCCGAGGAACTGACCGACTATCTTGGAGAAAACGGTGTTCGGGTACGTTATCTGCACTCGGACATCGACACTGTCGAACGCGTCGAAATAATCCGCGATCTGCGCCTCGCGAAGTTTGACGTGCTCGTCGGCATCAACCTGCTGCGTGAGGGGCTCGACATCCCTGAGGTGTCGCTGGTCGCCATCCTGGACGCCGACAAGGAAGGTTTCCTGCGTTCCGAGCGCTCGCTGATCCAGACCGTTGGCCGTGCGGCTCGCCACATCAACGGTACGGCGATTCTGTATGCCGATCGGGTCACCGGCTCCATGCAACGGGCAATAGGTGAAACCGAACGGCGACGCGCGAAACAGATCCGTTACAACGAAGCGCATGGCATAACGCCGATCGGCGTAACGAAGCGCATCAAGGACATCATCGACGGCGTCTACGATGCCGATGTGGCGCGGCGTGAACTCAAGGTAGCCCAGCAGCAGGCGGGCTACGCGGCGATGAGCGAAAAGCAGCTTACGCGCGAACTCAAGCGGCTCGAGAAGACCATGAGCGACTTTGCCCGCAATCTCGAGTTCGAAAAGGCCGCCGCGGCGCGCGATGAATTATTCCGCATCAAAGAGCAGCTTTTCGGCGCAGCGAAACACGACGAAAAGCCCGTGGGAGAAGCTTGAATGCGCCGGACGCCGGCGCTCATCGCGCGCGTGCTTGACATGGTCGAAACGCGAGCTGCCGCCTCGTCGAACGACTCAAGCAGGAAGCGGTGTGCAAGCGGCGCGGCTGAGCACCGGCCATAGCGCGTCGTGGAATCAGAAAAAAAACGGAGCGCATCTGCGCTCCGTTTTTGCTGGCGATCGGGTCGCCTTAGCGGTTGCTCGTTTCGACCATCACCAGCGGCTCGTCGGAGGCTGCCACGACGACCGGACGCTTGCGTCGCGGCCGGGGAGTTTCTTCTGCGACAGGGGATGACGCGGGCCACGCGCTGATTTTGTCCGAACTTGTCTCGACCATGACCAGACCACTCGCCTCGATGACTTTTTCAAGGGCAACGGCTGGCACAACCGCCTCGACTTTCGCAGTGTGCGGTTCGACCACCTCGGGTTCGTCGATGTCGACGGCAATTGCCGTCGTAAACACTTCGGCATTATCCACTTCAGCTTCGTCAACAATGACGATTACCGGGGTTGCCACGGTTTCTTGCCGGGCTAGCGACGCCGGCTCGATAGCCGCAGTGACGACGGGCGGTACGACGATCGCTTCGCTAGCGGCCAGGGCCGGCGTCGAAGCGGTCTGTTCGACCGTTGTCGTGACCGCCGCAAATTCCGCGACCGCAACCGTTTCGACCGCTTCGCTTTCCGACGGTACTGGCGTTAACGCCACGGTATCGTCGCTCGCCACGGCTTGCGCGTCGTTGCCGCCAAGCTCGGCCTGATTTGAATTGGCGTTGCGTTCGCCGCGATCGCGACGTCCGCCACGACGACCCCGACGGCGCGCACCGCCGGCTTCGTCTGCGCCGCTCTCGACGCTCACGCCGTCGGCCGCAACGTTCGTTTCCAGCTCAGAGACGGCCGCGACGGCGACCGTCTCCTTGCGTTCCGGACGCGGTTCGCCACGTTGGCGACGCGGCTCGCGCGCTTCCTTGACTTCGCGCGGAAGCTGACCCTCTTCGCGTGCAGCCACTGGCGCCGGTCGCGGTTCACGAACCGGGTCACGGCCTTCGCGGCCGGCACGCGGCTCGCGGCCTTCGCGCTCTTCATCATTGCGCTTGCTGCGACCACCGCGCCGTCCGTCGCGCTGACCATCGCGTTGGCCGTCACGCGGTCCGCTGCTGCGCGATTTCTTTTCCGGCTTTGTTGCGGCGGGCACGGGTTCGGCATCCGCGCGGAACCACGACAGGATTTTGGCGATAAAGCCGGTTTCCGGTTTTTCGGTGCCGACCGGCGATTTCTCGGGGACGTTAGGTGCCGGCTGAGCCGGCGTGATGCCCTTGATCGCCGCTTCCTGACGCGGAATCCGCGCTTCGCTCGAAGACGACGCCTGCTTGCCGGTTTCTTCGCTCGTTGTATCGACCATTTTGTACGATGGCTGCTGTAATTCGTCGAGGTTCATTTCATCGTGGCGCAATCGCGTGATGCTGTGCTGCGGTGTTTCGAGCCGGATATTCGGGATCAACAGGATGTTGACCTTGTGCCGTAACTCGATGGCCTGGATATCTGGGCGCTTCTCATTGAGCAGGAAGGTCGCAACATCGACTGGCACTTGTGTGTGCACAGCGGCGGTGTTGTCCTTCATCGCTTCTTCTTCGAGGATGCGCAGGATGTGCAAGGCGGCCGATTCGGCACTGCGGATATGTCCGGTTCCCGAACAGCGCGGGCAGGGGATGTAACTCGTTTCGGCAAGCGCCGGACGCAGCCGTTGTCGCGACAGTTCCATCAGCCCGAAGCGGCTGATTTTTCCTGTCTGCACGCGCGCGCGATCGAGGCGCAGGCCGTCGCGCAGGCGATTTTCGACTTCCCGCTGGTTGCGCTGACTTTCCATGTCGATGAAGTCAATGATGATCAGTCCGCCGAGGTCTCGCAAACGCAGCTGACGCGCGACTTCCTCGGCCGCTTCGAGATTCGTCTTGAACGCCGTTTCCTCAATATCGGCGCCCCGCGTCGAGCGACCCGAGTTGACATCAACCGAGACCAGCGCTTCGGTGTGGTCGATGACGATGGCGCCACCGGAAGGTAGGTTGACCTGGCGCGAGTACGCCGATTCGATCTGGTGTTCGATCTGGAAACGGGAAAAAAGCGGCACATCGTCGCGGTAACGCTTGATACGGCTCACCGTGCCCGGCATCACGTGCGCCATGAACTGGCTGGCCTGTTCATAGACGTCGTCGGTATCGATCAGTATTTCGCCGATGTCCGGCTGGAAATAGTCGCGAATCGCGCGAATGACGAGGCTGCCCTCCTGATAGATCAGAAACGCGCCTTTTTGCTGATTGGCCGCGCCGTCAATGGCCTTCCACAACTGCATCAGGTAATTGAGGTCCCATTGCAGTTCTTCGGCGTTACGGCCAATGGCCGCCGTGCGGGCGATCAGGCTCATACCCGGCGGGACTTCAAGTTGGTCCATGACGTCGCGCAACTCGGCGCGCTCGTCCCCCTCGACGCGACGCGATACGCCGCCGCCGCGCGGATTGTTGGGCATCAGAACGAGATAACGCCCGGCCAGACTGACGAAAGTCGTCAGCGCCGCGCCCTTGTTGCCGCGCTCGTCCTTGTCAACCTGAACGATGAGTTCCTGGCCTTCGCGCAAGGCTTCCCGGATCGTTGCGCGATTCGCTTCGACTCCTGGCTGGAAGAAAGCCCGGGAGACTTCCTTGAACGGCAGAAAACCGTGCCGTTCAGCGCCGTAATCGACAAACGCCGCTTCAAGACTGGGCTCGATGCGGGTAATCACGGCTTTATAGATATTGCTTTTTTTCTGTTCCTTGGCCGCCGATTCAATGTCGAGATCAACGAGTTTCTGACCATCGACTATGGCGACACGAAGTTCTTCGGCCTGTGTCGCGTTAAAAAGCATGCGTTTCATAATGGGCTCCCTCGCGCATTGACGGGGGGAGCGCCTCGTGCAGGCAGCGACTGATTAGTTGGGGGTGGTATGCTTCATGGGCTTTCCGGTACAGCAACTAATAAGAACAACTCGCCGAATTTATTTTTCTTCGCACCATGAAATATCAAGGTCCGGGGAATCTGCTTGGGGCGGTCCCAACGTGCTAGGCGCGTGCAAATCAAGTAGTATCGCTACTTTTGGTGAGCGTACTTAACCAGGTGATTTGCGCTGGTTGATCTTGCACAGGGTGGTGCAAGCGAGGCGGCTGATGCCTGCCGGAAAGTGCGTCGCAATTACAAGAATCGGCGCCGCTCGACGGTCTCACGGGTCATCGCCTCTTTCAATCCGAGACGCAAAACAAGTTTAGTATATTGAATATGGCCCAAGTTAGCAAAACTTCTGTTTCACGGGCCACCATCAGCGAGGACGAGCAGGGTCAGCGTCTTGACAACTTTCTGCTAAAAATCTGCAAAGGTGTCCCCAAGAGCCACGTCTATCGCATCGTGCGCAGTGGTGAAATACGCGTCAACGACAAACGCGCTGCCGTGTCGTACCGCCTGCAGACCGGTGATACGCTGCGCATTCCGCCGATCCGTATTGCGCAGCGACAGGAAGAAATCGTCGCCGGCGCCGAAATAAAGGTCGAATTGCCTATCGTCTATGAAGACGAGGCCATTCTCGTCGTCGATAAGCCGTCGGGAATCGCCGTGCATGGCGGGAGCGGCGTGAGTTTTGGTGTCATCGAAGCGCTGCGCCGGCAACGACCCGAGGCGCGCTTTCTCGAGCTCGCACACCGGCTCGACCGAGAAACGTCGGGCCTGCTATTGATCGGAAAGAAACGGTCGGCGCTGCTCGCGCTCCATGACATGTTCCGCCTAAGCGGCGCCGGCGGAGGCAAGGGTGCCGACAAACGCTATTTGCTGCTCGTCAAGGGGCGCTGGATGGATCCGGTTCGCAAGGTGAAGTTGCCTTTGCTCAAATATCTGCTCGAGTCGGGCGAGCGCCGCGTGCGCGTCGCCGACGAAGGGAAGGCGTCGCATACGGTTTTTCGCCTTATGGCGCGCTGGGAAAACTTCAGCCTGCTCGAAGCAGAACTCAAATCGGGTCGCACGCACCAAATCCGCGTGCACTGCGCGCACTTGGGTTACCCGATCGCCGGCGATGAAAAATATGGTGATTTTGCGCTCAACAAAGGCCTGCCCAAGGCCGGGTTAAAGCGCATGTTTCTGCACGCGTGGCAGATGCGCTTTGCGCATCCACTCAGCGCGCACGAGATGGCGCTCGAGGCGCCTTTGCCCGGCGTTCTGAAGATCTTTCTCGACAAAATTGCGGCCAAGGAAGCACAGGATTATGGTCAAAAGATTTGACCTTATAGTTTTTGACTGGGACGGCACGCTGCTCGACTCGACGGCGGCGATCGTCGAGGCGATTCAGGCGGCGTGTCGCGATCTGAAGTTGCCCATTCCCGCGGACGAGCAGGCTCGGCACGTGATCGGCCTTGGCCTGGCCGATGCCTTGCGTTACTGCGCGCCGACGCTGGCAGAAGAGCATTCGGCACACATGGCCAAGCGCTACAAGGCTCATTATCTGGCGCGCGACCGCGAGTTGCGCCTTTTTGCCGGAGCCGAAGAACTCGTCGCCGAATTACATGCGGCGGGAATCATCCTCGCCGTCGCCACCGGAAAAAGCCGGCTCGGGCTCAATCGGGCGCTGGCGAGCAGCGGACTTGGCCGATTCTTTTCAGCGACGCGCTGTGCCGACGAATGTTTTTCCAAGCCGCATCCGCAAATGCTCGAAGAATTGATGGACGAGTTAGCGGTGGCGCCGGAGCGGACGCTGATGATCGGTGATACGACGCACGATTTGCAGATGGCGATCAATGCCGGCGTCGCCGGCCTCGCCGTCGCCTACGGCGCGCATCCGGCGAGCCAGCTCGACGCCTTGAATCCGGTCGCCCGCGTAGACGGCCTCAGCGCTCTGACCGAGTGGCTGCGCAGGCATACCTAATGCCCAAGCGTTGCATTCTGGTCGGTCTTCGCAGCGGATCGAACGTCAATTCGCGGTATACTTGACCGGCGCGACGCAACAGGCAACCGATCTTCGCGGCGGAACGTTGCCCACGCCGCAAACCGACGAGCCGGAGCGGCTCCCGCGTGCCGGACACAAGCTGCTACACCCCAACTGAGTACATATTGTGGAAAACGCTGAGAAAGACCCGCAATGGGAACGACAACTCCTCGAGAAAATCGCCTTCGCGTCGCTTAAGGAGCAAAAAGCGAAACGGCGCTGGGGTATTTTCTTCAAGCTTGCGGCCTTGTCGTACTTCGTTGCCGTGCTCGTTCTCGTCGTCGATTGGGGCGGCTCGGAAAAACTTGCCGACGGCAAGCATACGGCGCTGATCAATGTGCGCGGCAGCATCGAAGTGAGCGGGGACGCTAGCGCAGAAAAGATCAACGGCGCGTTGCAGTCGGCGTTCGAGGATAAAGGGACCGCGGGCATCATCATGCGCATCAACAGTCCGGGTGGCAGCCCGGTGCAATCGGGAATCGTCAATGACGAAATCCGCCGCCAGCGCGCGCGCCATCCGGACATCCCGTTTTACGTCGTCGTCGAAGACATGTGCGCATCCGGCGGCTATTACATCGCTTCGGCCGCGGACAAGATTTTTGTCGACAAGGCGAGCATCATCGGTTCGATCGGCGTATTGATGGACGGTTTTGGTTTTACCGGGACGATGGACAAGCTCGGCGTCGAGCGCCGACTACTTACCGCCGGGCCCAACAAAGGTTTTCTCGATCCGTTCTCGCCGCAGGATGAGAAGCAGAAGGAACACGCGCAACTGTTACTCGGCGAAATCCACAAGCAATTTATCGATGTTGTTCGGGCAGGGCGCGGAAAACGCCTCAAGGAAAACGCCGAAATTTTTTCCGGATTGATGTGGACCGGCAGCCAGAGTATCGATTTGGGACTCGCCGACGAGTTCGGCACAGTCGATACCGTCGCACGCGACGTCATCAAGGCCGAAACAATTCTCGACTATTCGGTCAAGGAGAACATCGCCGAGCGTTTTGCCAAGCGCCTCGGTGCGGAAATGGGCCAGAATCTGGTATTCCGTCTCTTTTCCAGCGAGCGCAGCGTACTGCGTTAATGGTCGAGGGGACGCGGGTTTTACGCCTGCAGCAGGAAGACCGTCGGCCGGCGGTCGATGTCCGGCAATTCATGCCCACGCCATTCGCCTGGCGTACGAGTGACGATCGACTCGCCGGCGCAAGTGAGGTCTGTCGCCACGCAAATTCTCGTCTCCGCCGCACAAACGGCGACTAGCGTTGCCAGCATCTGGCGGTTACGGTAGGGCGTTTCAATAAAAATCTGCGTCCTTTTTTCCCGCCGCGAGTCGGCCTCGAGTTCACGAAGCCGCCGCTGCCGTTGCTGATCCTTCGCCGGCAGGTAGCCATGGAATGCGAAGTTCTGTCCCGACAATCCCGAACCCATTAAAGCGAGCAAAATCGCCGATGGACCGATCAACGGAACCACGCGCACGCCCGCAACGTGGGCCAGCGCGACCAGATCCGCACCGGGATCAGCGACTGCTGGACAGCCGGCCTCCGAGACCAGCCCGATGTCTATCCCGGCAAGCAGTGGCGCCAGCAAGGCCGGAAGTTCGCCGGGCGCGGTATGCTCGTTCAGTTCGTGGATGACAATTTGCTGCAAGGGTATGGCGCAGGGTAGGGATTTGAGGAAAACGCGGGCGGACTTGGCGTTCTCGGCAATGAAATGCGACAACCGCATTGCGCATTCACGAACCGGCGCCGGCAAAACCGACTCGATGGTCGTTGCACCGAGTGGCACCGGGATGAGGTAGAGGCAGCCTTTAGTCATAAAATACTTTAAATACGTTATGCAACATCATGTTGAAAAACGTTTATTCCCTCTTTATCAAAAAGGTCGCACAGCGCTATCAGAGGCAAGCCGACCAATGCGTTCGGGTCCTCAGCTTCCATTTTTGCAATTATGGCGATGCCGAGCCCTTCCGACTTGGCGCTTCCCGCGCAGTTGTACGGTTGCTCGCGCCGCAAGTAACTCTCGATGTCGCTGTCGCTCAGGTCGCGGAAGGTGACGAACGTCGGTACTCCGCGTACGTGCGCTTGGCCCGTTCGCGCGTTGAGCAGGCACAGACCGGTATAAAAATTGACCCGCCGACCGCGTAAGGTTTGCAACTGCGCGACAGCAGCGGCGTGCGATCCCGGTTTGCCATAGATCCGGCCGTCGGCAACGGCAACCTGGTCGCTGCCGATGATCAGGGCGTCCGGATAGTGCACTGCGACAGCGCGCGCCTTGGCTTCCGAGAGGCGCAGCGCGGTGTCTTCCGGGGTCTCGCCGGCAACAACCGTCTCATCGGTGGCGGGATCGGCGGTTTCAAAGGGCAGTCCGAGGCGGGCAAGGAGTTCCTTGCGAAACGGCGACGTCGAGGCAAGAACAATCTGTCTGGGTGGCATAAGAGGCTGAGATGGGTGCACTTTTTGCGGCGCAATAAGAAAGGCCAGAGATCTGGCGCGCGGGCTTTGACTTCGAAAGCCAAAAATAATATCATGCGCCCCTTATGTCGCAACGGATTGTTATAAACAGTCTGGCTTTTGCCCGGGACGCAGGCTCGCTGCACGGTGAACTGCCAATCGCTGACCTGACTCGTATGCTCGATATGCTCGTCGATTCGACTGGGCATTTGAGTTACCGGATCGAAGGCCGGATGGGTCCGCGCAACAGGCCGCAGCTACTTTTGCAATTGGACGGTACATTGTCCGTTTGTTGTCAGCGCTGCCTTGAGGGGATTGACTATCCAGTTGAAGTTCGCAGCATGCTTGAAATCATCACGGATGAAGACGAGTTGACGCAGGACGAAATCGAAGACGATTCGAAAGATTTTGTGCCGGCGCAAAGTGAGTTGGACGTTGTTGCGTTGATCGAAGACGAAATCATTCTCGATCTGCCTTCGGCGCCGCGTCATGACAGTTGTGTCTTGCCTGACACCGGGCAGGGGAGCGGAAAAATTTCGCCGTTCTCCGTGCTCCGGGGTTTTTCGGGTAAGGCAGAGTGAATTTGATCTATGGAGTAATTTATGGCCGTTCAACAGAACAAGAAGTCCCCGTCCAAGCGCGGCATGCATCGTGCGCATGATTTTTTGCCTAATCCGCCGCTGGCTGTCGAGCCGACAACCGGTGAAGTTCATCTGCGCCACCATGTGAGTCCGTCGGGCTACTATCGTGGCAAGAAGGTAGCCAAGGGCGCCGGCGAATAAGGCTTCAAGAATCCGGGCAGGTCGATTCCCCTTATCGGGAATGCCTGCCCTTTCTTTTGCCTTTTAAACAATGCTTATTACTGTTGCCATCGACTGCATGGGCGGCGACCACGGCCCGTCGGTCACCGTGCCGGCCGCGCTGTCCTTCGTGCGCAAACACGACGACGCGCGTGTCGTCCTCGTCGGTCGCGAGGAGCTCATTCGTCCCTTGCTTGGCCCTCGCGACCATGCGCGCGTTTCGATACTCCATGCCAGCGAAGTCGTCGAAATGCACGAGGCGCCGGCTCTGGCAATTCGCAACAAGAAGCAGTCGTCCATGCGTCTGGCCGTCGACCTGGTCAAACGCGGCGAAGCGGATGCCTGCGTCTCGGCGGGAAATACCGGGGCCCTGATGGCGATTTCGCGCTTCGTTCTCAAAATGCTGCCAGGCATCGACCGCCCGGCGATTTGCGCCGTTTTCCCGACGTTCGTGGGGCACGTCCATGTCCTCGATCTGGGCGCCAACGTCGATTGCACACCCGAGCACCTGCTTCAGTTCGCTATCATGGGCACATCGCTAGTCGCCGCCATCGAGCACAAGGATCGGCCCAGCGTCGGCATTCTCAATATTGGCGCCGAGGACATCAAGGGCAACGACGTTGTCAAGCGCGCGACAGAGCTGCTCAGGGACTCGGGGCTCAATTTTGTCGGCAATGTCGAGGGCGATGGCATCTACAAGGGCGGCGCCGAAGTCGTTGTCTGCGACGGCTTTGTCGGTAACGTCGCAGTCAAGGCGTCCGAAGGGCTGGCGCAAATGATGGCGACTTTCTTGCGACAGGAATTTAACCGTAATGTGTTCACCAAGCTTGTTGCGCTGATTTCGCTGCCGGTCTTGAAGCACTTCAAGCAACGGGTTGACCATCGCCGCTATAACGGCGCGAGCTTGCTGGGACTCAAGGGCATCGTCGTAAAGAGCCACGGTTCGGCCGACGCGTTTTCGTTCGGCAACGCTATCGAGCGCACCGGCGAGCTCGTGCGCAGTGGCGTTCTCGCGCGCATCTGCGAACGGGTAGCCCAGCAACAACCGATTCAGGAGACCGTATAAATGTTCGCTCGCATCTCAGCCGTTGGCAGCTATCTGCCGGGACAGCCGGTCAGCAACGAAGACCTTGTACAACGCGGTGTCGACACCAGCGACGAGTGGGTCGTCAGCCGCACCGGTATCAGGACGCGCCATCTTGCCGAAGCCGGATGCACGGCGAGTGACCTGGCGCTCGAGGCGAGCCGGCGGGCTCTTGCCTCGGCGGGAATGGACGCCAGCGAGCTCGATCTCATCATCGTCGCAACGTCGACACCCGACTTCATTTTTCCGAGTACCGCGTGCCTGCTGCAGGCCAAACTCGGCAATCGTGGTGCCATGGCTTTCGACGTTCAGGCGGTATGCAGCGGTTTTGTCTATGCGCTGAGCGTCGCCGAAAAGTTCATTCGTTCGGGCAGTCACAAGAAAGCCCTCGTCGTCGGCGCCGAAGTTTTTTCGCGCATCCTCGACTGGAGTGATCGCACGACCTGCGTTCTGTTCGGTGACGGCGCCGGCGCGGTAGTACTCGAAGCGAGCGAAAAGCCCGGGATACTGGCCAGCGCCGCGTACGCCGATGGTTCGCATAACGACATTCTTTCGGTGCCGGGTGCCGTCTGCGCCGGCAAGATCACTGGTGACCCTTTTCTGCGCATGGACGGGCCAGCCGTGTTTAAGGTCGCCGTCCGCGTGCTCGCCGAAGTGTCGACCGAATGCTGCAAAATGGCCGGCGTTCCAGCGACGGAAGTTGACTGGGTGATTCCACATCAGGCCAACATCCGCATTATTGAATCGACGGCTAAGAAGCTCGGGCTTGGCCTCGACAAGATGATCGTCACTGTGGATCGCCACGGCAATACGTCGGCAGCGTCGATTCCGCTGGCGCTCGACGCGGCAGTGCGCGATGGGCGCGTCAAGCCCGGTCAAAAGATCATCCTTACTGCGGTCGGCGGTGGCTTCACCTGGGGCGCTGTACTGCTCGAGTTCTAAGGGGGTATTCCATGGCATTCGCTTTCGTTTTTCCCGGTCAGGGGTCGCAATCGGTCGGCATGATGGCCGCTTACGGTGATTCTCCCGTCATTCGCGCCACGTTTGACGAGGCATCGGACACACTGGGCCAGGATCTCTGGCAATTACTGCTCGATGGCCCAGCCGAAGCGCTGGCGCAAACGGTCAACACGCAGTCGGTGATGCTCACTGCGGCAATCGCCGCCTACCGGCTGTGGTTGGCCAAGGGCGGCCGGTCGCCGGCGATCGTCGCCGGCCACAGTCTCGGTGAATACTCGGCGCTGGTTGCTGCCGGCGTTATCGAATTTCGCGACGCGGTTCCGCTCGTGCGTCTGCGCGCCACGGCGATGCAGGAAGCCGTGCCGGTCGGCACCGGGGCAATGGCCGCAATTCTCAATCTTGACGACGACAAAATCCGCGAAGCGTGCGCCGCAGCAGCGCTCGCCGTCGGCAACGGCGAGGTCGCCGAACTCGTAAACTTCAACGCACCCGGGCAAACCGTCATCGCCGGCAGCAAGGCGGCCATCGAGCACGCCTGCGAAGGCTGCAAGGCAAAGGGCGCCAAGCGGGCGATACTACTGCCCGTCTCCGCCCCCTTCCATTCGTCGCTGATCAAACCGGCGGCGGAAAAACTCGCCGCGCGGCTGGCTGAACTCAATTTCGCCGTGCCCCATATCCCGGTCATCAATAACGTCGATGTGGCCGTCGAGTCGGATCCCGCGCGAATAAAGGATGCGCTGGTCCGCCAGGCGTTTGCGCCGGTCCGCTGGGTCGAGACCGTGCAGAAAATCGCGGCAATGGGCGTGACGACGATTGCCGAATGCGGTCCGGGCAAGGTCTTGGCCGGCCTCAGCAAACGCTGCTCCGATGGCGTCAGCGGTCTCGCGCTCGCCGATCTAGCGGCGATCGAAGCTGCCGTTACGACGCTCGAGTAAACAAAATGAACAGCGGACAAATTGCGCTGGTCAGCGGCGCTTCGCGCGGCATCGGCCGGGCGATTGCAGCCGAACTGGGCCGGCGTGGCGCGACGGTGATCGGAACAGCGACGAGCGAAGAGGGCGCGCGCAACATATCCGCTTATTTTGCCGAGGCCGGCATCGCGGGCGAGGGCGCCGTTCTCGAAGTACGCGATCAGGCGCAAATCGACGCGCTCGTGGCGCATATCGAGAAAGCGCACGGCACGACGACGATTCTGGTTAACAACGCCGGAATCACGCGCGATAACCTTTCGCTGCGCATGAAAACCGAAGAGTGGGATGCGGTGCTCGACACCAATCTGTCGGCCGTTTTCCGGCTGTCGAAAGCGGTAATGCGCGGCATGATGAAAGCGCGTCAGGGTCGCATCATCAACATCACCTCGGTCGTCGGCCATTCGGGTAACGCCGGACAAGCGAACTACTGCGCGGCGAAAGCCGGTGTCGCTGGAATGACTCGCTCGCTGGCGCGCGAACTGGGCAGTCGCAATATCACCGTCAACTGTGTCGCGCCCGGTCTTATTGACACCGATATGACAAAGGTTCTCGACGAAAAACAGCGCGAAGCCCTGCTCGCCAGCATTCCGCTCGGTCGCCTTGGTTTGCCGGAGGATATTGCAGCGGCTGTCGGTTTTCTCGCCTCAGCGGGCGCCGCCTACGTCACCGGTACAACGATCCATGTCAACGGCGGCATGTATCTCGATTAACGCCCGCAAGGGCAGTGCGCAAAACCGACCGACGTGCCGGCTTATTTGGTGACAACCGTCCATTTTGGTAGAATAGCGCGTCTTGTTTCACCCTTGAACCTTATGAAGGAGTCCTTTGATGGAAAATATCGAACAGCGCGTCAGGAAAATTGTCGCTGAACAACTCGGCGTCAATGAAGCGGACATCAAGAACGAATCCTCGTTCGTTGACGACCTTGGCGCGGATTCGTTGGATACGGTTGAGCTGGTGATGGCGCTCGAAGAAGAATTCGAATGCGAAATCCCGGACGATGAAGCCGAGAAAATCACCAACGTTCAGCAAGCCATCGATTACGTCGTCGGCCACAAAAAGTAAGCTCTCCTTCGCGATTCGTCTGCGGGCAGTACGGCTACTCCCGCAGATCTTCCGAATCCCGTTTGATCCATCCACTTTTTCCTGTTTTCCCCGGAGAAAAATTTGGCACGTCGCAGAGTTGTCATCACCGGCCTCGGAGTTGTTTCTCCGGTCGGAAATACAGTCGAACAAGCTTGGCAGAACGTTCTCGCCGGGCGCTCCGGCATCGACCGGATCACGCGTTTCGACGTTTCCTCGTTCCCTGTGCAATTTGCCGGTGAGGTGCGGGACTTCGACATCACGCAATACATCCCGGCAAAAGACGCACGGCGGATGGACCTCTTCATTCACTACGGAATGGCGGCGGGCATCCAGGCGATCAAGGATGCAGGGCTTGAGGCCCATCCGGCGAACGCCGAGCGGATTGGCGTGTCGATCGGCTCGGGAATTGGCGGCATTCCGCTGATCGAAGCGACACGCGACGATTTCGTCGCGAGCGGCGTGCGCAAGATTTCGCCTTTCTTTATCCCCGGTTCGATCATCAATATGATCTCCGGCAATCTCTCGATTCTTTATGGTTACAAGGGCCCGAACATTGCACTGGTCAGCGCCTGTTCGACCGGCACGCACAGTATCGGCGATGCCGGACGTCTGATCGAATATGGCGATGCCGACATCATGATCGCTGGCGGTTCGGAAGCCTGTGTTTGCGCCTCCGGGCTGGGCGGCTTCTGTGCTGCGCGCGCGCTGTCGACGCGTAATGACGATCCGAAAACGGCGAGTCGTCCATGGGACAAAGATCGCGACGGTTTCGTCCTGTCCGAAGGTGCGGCGGTTATGGTGCTTGAAGAGTACGAGCATGCCAAGGCGCGTGGCGCAAGGATTTACGCTGAACTGGCCGGCTTTGGCATGAGCGCCGACGCCAATCACATCACCGCGCCGTGCGAGGATGGTGAAGGCGCCGCTCGCTGCATGACCAACGCGCTGCGCAACGCGCAGATCAATATCGACGAAGTCCAATACCTCAACGCCCACGGCACGTCGACCCCGCTTGGCGACAAGGCCGAAACAGTCGCCGTCAAGCGCGCCTTTGGCGACCACGCCAAGAAGCTCGTCGTCAATTCGACAAAATCGATGACCGGGCACCTGCTTGGCGCTGCTGGCGGCATTGAGGCCGTCTTTTCGACGCTGGCCGTCTACCACCAGATATCGCCGCCGACGATCAACATCTTCAATCAGGACGAGGCCTGCGATCTCGATTACTGCGCCAATGTGGCGCGCGAGATGAAGATCGACACCGCCCTCTCGAACTCTTTCGGCTTTGGCGGAACGAACGCGACTGTCGTTCTGAAGCGGATCTAGGCGATTCCGAGCAGCGGTGCGGTTCCCGATTACCATCGAGTTGCACCGCTCGCGTCGTCTTTCCCTGCTGCTTGCCGTTTTCCACACGCTCGCTGCCGGCTGCGTGCTGGCGCTGCCGTGGCCGTGGTTGATGCGCTCGGGTCTGCTGCTGCTGATTGGCGTCTCGCTGGTCTACGCGCTGCGCGAGTCCCCAATTCGTGGCTTGTACTTGCGTGCCGGCGACAGCATCGAGGGTTTGCTGGCCGACGGGTCGCGTACGAAGCTGGTGATAAAGCCAGACAGCACGGTATTTAGCCGGATGATCGTCTTACGCGTGGGCATCGGCGAAGACAGGGCGATCAGTAATCTCGTTTTGCTCCCCGATCAGATGTCAGTCGAAGAATTCCGCGTCCTGCGCATCTGGCTGCGCTGGCGCTCGCAGCCTAAGTCCGGCGACGACGCGGGGAGCGCTTCCTGAGCAGCGTGTTCCTCGCCTTGGGCAGCATTCCTGGGTAGTCGCGGCTAAAGTGCAGGCCGCGGCTCTCGCGGCGTTTCAGGGCGCAACGGACGATCAGGTCGGCGGTCACCACCAGGTTGCGCAGTTCGATGAGGTCGTGGCTGACCCTGAAATTGCTGTAGAACTCCTCGATTTCCCGGGCCAGCAGGCGCAGGCGGTGCTGCGCGCGTTGCAGGCGCTTGGTCGTGCGCACGATGCCGACGTAGTCCCACATGAAGCGCCGCAATTCGTCCCAGTTATGCGCGATGACGATCTCTTCGTCGGGGTCGGATACGCGGCTGGCGTCCCACTCGGGCAGTTCCGGCAGTTCGACCGGCGCTTGCGCGAGAATGTCCTTGACCGCCGCTTCCGCGAACACCAGGCACTCGAGCAGCGAATTGCTGGCCAGCCGGTTGGCGCCATGCAAACCACTACACGACGCTTCGCCGGCGGCGTAGAGGCCGGGAATACTGGTGCGGGCGCGCAGGTCGGTGACGATTCCCCCACAGGTGTAATGGGCGGCGGGAACGACCGGGATCGGCTCGCGCGTGATGTCGATGCCAAATTCCAGACAGCGCGCCAAGATGTTGGGGAAGTGTTCCTTGAGAAAGTCAGCGGGCTTGTGCGAAATATCCAGATAGACGCAGTCGAGCCCGCGTTTTTTCATTTCAAAGTCGATCGCCCGGGCAACGACGTCGCGCGGCGCGAGTTCGGCCCGCGCGTCGTGCTCGGGCATGAAGCGGGTGCCATCGGGAAGCCGCAACACGCCACCTTCGCCGCGCACGGCCTCGGAAATCAGGAAGGATTTGGCTTGCGGATGGTACAGGCAGGTCGGATGGAATTGAATGAACTCCATATTGGCCACCGTACAACCGGCGCGCCAGGCCATGGCGATACCGTCACCGGTCGAAGTATCCGGGTTGGTTGTGTAGAGATAGACCTTGCCGGCACCGCCCGTCGCTACCAGCGTGTGCGCGGCGCTGATGGTCAGCACCTCACCGCTGTCGCTCTCGAGCGCATAGGCACCATAACAGCGCCGTTCGTCCAGACCGAGCTTGTCGCCGGTAATCAGATCGATAGCGATGTGGCGCTCAAGAATCGTGATATTGCGATTGTCCCGCACCTTGCGCGAGAGCGTGGTCTGTACCGCGAGGCCGGTCGCGTCGGCGACGTGGATGACACGCCGGGCACTATGTCCGCCTTCGCGCGTCAGATGGTAGCCGACGACGTCACGAGTAAACGAAACCCCTTGCTCGATAAGCCAGTCGATGGCGCTACGGCCGTTCTCGATGACAAAGCGCGTTGCCGCGGGGTCATTGAGAAACGCGCCTGCGGTGAGGGTATCGCGAATATGCGCTTCGATCGAATCCTGGCTGTCGAGAACCGCCGCAATACCGCCTTGCGCCCAACTCGAGGCACTGTCTGCCAGATCCCGTTTGCTGATCAGCCCCACTTTGCAGCTCGGCGCGAGTCGAAGCGCCGCCGACTGCCCGGCAAGACCGCTACCAATAATCAGAACGTCGAAATGAAGCGCCACGGTACCTGTCCGGCAACACGAAGCGGCCACTATAGCACGTGCTCGAAAGCCATTACTCGCGCTAAGGTATGCCGTTGTTCGAACCTTGGGCGGGCAAAAGTTTATGCCGTTCGCTGCGTCGGGCACGACGGTTGCGCTATACTCTTTTGAAAAGACAAAACCGTGTCCGATAGGGAGCTCATAGAGCATGAACGAACGCGAAATTGACCAGCAGTTGGTCGAGCGCGCGCAGGCAGGCGACAAAAAGGCTTTCGAGCGGCTGGTCGAGAAGTACCAGCGTAAGCTCGGACGTCTGCTGTCCCGCTTTATACGCGACCACGCCGAGGTCGAAGACGTTGCGCAGGAAGCGTTCATCAAGGCTTATCGCGCCTTGCCGTCATTTCGCGGGGAGAGCGCGTTTTATACCTGGCTCTATCGGATCGGCATCAATACCGCCAAGAATTACCTGGTCGCCAAGGGTCGTCGCGCGCCGACCTCGACCGATTTCGACGCCAATGAAGCGGAAACCTTCGACGACGCGGAGCAGCTGCGCGACATCAATACGCCGGAGCGCCTGTTGCAGTCCAAGCAGATCGGGCAAACAGTGAATGCGGCGATGGAAGCTTTGCCGGAAGAATTACGCAACGCGATCGTGTTGCGCGAGATTGAGGGGCTAAGCTACGAGGAAATCGCCGTGCACATGAACTGCCCGATCGGAACGGTGCGCTCGCGAATCTTCCGTGCGCGCGAGGCGGTGGCCGAGAAGCTCAGGCCATTGCTCGACACGGCGCCGGATCATCGGTGGTAGTCAGTTTTTGCGTGCAGTTCGTCGTGCCAGGCAGCAATCCATGACGCAAACCCCTGCTGGCGCGGCGCCAACGATCGATGCCAGCGGAACGATCACGGCGCTTGATCACCCCTACGCCCAGGTCCGCATGGATGAAACAGGCTGCGGCCGCTGCCACCAAGCGGGAGGTTGCGGCGGCAATACGATGAGCAAGCTGTTCTGCAGTACACCGCGGACTTTTCGCGTGCTGAATCACGGACCATTGGGGGTCGGCGATCGGGTCACCGTTGTCATTGCTGAAGGCGCTGTCCGGCGCAGCGCAACGCTGGCGTACGGATGTCCGTTGCTCGCGCTGTTCGTCGGCGCGATCGCCGGATCGCTTCTTGCTGGCGAAATGGGAGCGATGGCCGGCTCGCTCTGTGGTGTGCTTGCCGCATGGGCGGCACTGCATGGCGCTCATCAGCGGCGAGCTGCCGATCCTCGTTGCGAGCCCTACATCAAATATTGATTTCCGTAAGTTTGCCCCGATCTTGCCATCAGGCTGATTGTTCGCTGACCCACAGGAGACTATTTCGCATGAAGCAGACCGTTACAGCATTTTTTTTCGTGGTTTTCTCTTTTGCGGCACAGGCGCAGAACCGCGGACTTCCCGACTTTACCGAACTCGTTGAAAAACAGGGTCCGGCTGTCGTCAATATCAGCACGACGCAAGTGGTTCGCGGCCTCGCTCGCGGCGGACAGCAGATGCCGTTTGACGAGGACGACCCGATGGCCGAGTTCTTCCGGCGCTTCGGCCCCCGGCAGCCTGGCGTGCCCGGTGCGCCCAGCACGCCGCGCGAATTCCAGACGCGCTCGCTCGGCTCGGGTTTCATCGTCAGTTCGGATGGCTATATCCTGACCAATGCCCACGTCGTCGAGTCGGCCGACGAAATTGTCGTGCGCCTGACCGACAAGAGTGAATTCAAGGCCAAGGCCATCGGCTCCGACAAGCGAACCGACGTCGCGCTGATCAAGATCGAGGCGACGAATTTGCCCGTCGTGCGCATGGGTGACCCGAACACGCTGAAGGTCGGCGAATGGGTGGTCGCGATCGGATCGCCCTTTGGCTTCGAAAACAGCGTCACCGCCGGCATCGTCAGCGCCAAGGGGCGCTCCCTGCCGCAGGAAAGCTTCGTTCCTTTCCTGCAGACTGACGTCGCCGTCAATCCAGGCAACTCGGGCGGCCCGCTGTTCAATATGCGCGGCGAAGTGGTCGGCATCAATTCGCAGATCTACAGCCGTTCGGGTGGTTTCATGGGCATCTCCTTCGCCATTCCGATCGACGTCGCGATGGACGTTCAGAGCCAGCTGAAGGCAACCGGCAAGGTCAGCAGGGGCCGCATCGGCGTCGTCATCCAGGAAGTCACCAAGGAACTCGCCGAATCCTTCGGCCTGAGCAAGGCGCAAGGCGCCGCGGTCAATGCCGTCGAGAAGGGCGGGCCGGCCGAAAAAGCCGGCGTTGAGCCGGGCGACGTCATTCTCAAGTTCGACGGCAAACCGGTCGTCACTTCGAGCGACCTGCCGCGCGTCGTCGGCGCGACCAAGCCCGGCGCACGAATCGCCATGCAGGTTTGGCGCAAGGGCGCGACGCGCGATCTGACCGTCGTCGTCGCCGAGATACCTGAGGAAAAATCGATAGCCCGCAGTGCCAGAGGAACGAAGCCGGCCGAACAGGCGGCCAATCGGCTCGGTCTCGTCGTCTCGGAACTGAGCGCCGAACAAAGACGCGAACTCAAGATTAACGGTGGTCTTCTCGTCGAAGACGTCCGCGCTAATGCCAGCCGTGCCGATCTGCGCCCCGGCGACATCCTCCTGGCGCTTATTTCGCGCGGCGAGACGACCGAGATCAGGAGCGTCGATCAATTCAACAAACTCCTCGCGCCGTTCGACAAGACGGCCAACATCACGCTGCTCGTAAAGCGCGGCGAAATGCAGACCTTCGTCACGGTCAAAGGGCTTGATCGCTAGAGCGATTGAGTTGGCGACGCTGACGCTCATCACGCGCGGCTATTGCCATCTCTGTCACGACATGGAGATGGCGTTGCGCCCCCTGGCCGCAGAGTTGGCCGTCGATGTCAAGGTGGTCGACATCGACGCCGACGCTCACGCCAGCTTGAAGCCGCTCTATGACGAGTTGGTCCCGGTGCTGCTGCACGAGCGTATCGAACTCTGTCATTACTTTCTTGACGCGGCCAAAGTCCGTGATTACTTAAGGAAAATCCGCTAAAATCGCGGCTTTCTGGCCAATCGAACAAGGTGCCCGCGGGCACCTTTTTTTTCAGGCGCGGCGATGCCGCGACAGCGCACATACGATGCAACTGCAAGACATCCGGAATTTCTCGATCATCGCCCACATCGACCACGGGAAATCGACGCTCGCCGACCGCATCATCCACCTTTGCGGCGGGTTGTCGGACCGCGAAATGGAGGCGCAAGTCCTCGATTCGATGGACATCGAACGCGAGCGCGGCATTACGATCAAGGCCCAGACAGCGGCGTTGCAGTACACCTCGCGCAGCGGCCGGGTCTATAACCTGAACCTGATCGATACGCCGGGCCATGTCGACTTTTCCTATGAAGTCTCGCGCTCGCTCTCGGCGTGCGAGGGCGCCTTGCTCGTCGTAGACGCCTCGCAAGGTGTCGAGGCGCAGACGGTTGCCAACTGCTACACGGCGATTGAGCTCGGTGTCGAGGTCTTACCGGTGCTCAACAAGATCGATCTGCCGTCAGCAACGCCGGACGTCGCGCGCCAGGAAATCGAAGACGTCATCGGCATCGACGCTTCGCACGCGGTGCTCACGTCGGCGAAGACCGGGCTCGGCGTGGACGATGTCCTCGAAGCGATCATTGAACGCATCCCTGCGCCGCAGGGCGATCCCGACGCGCCGCTCAAAGCGCTCCTGATCGATTCCTGGTTCGACAACTACGTCGGCGTCGTCATGCTCGTGCGCGTCATCGACGGCAGCTTGCGGCCGAAGGACAAGATACGGCTGATGGCAGCCGGATCGACACATCTGTGCGAAGAAGTCGGCGTGTTTACGCCCAAGGCGCTGCAACGGGACGTGCTCGCCGCCGGCGAAGTCGGCTATATCGTCGCCGGGATCAAGGAACTGCAGGCGGCCAAGGTTGGCGATACCGTTACGTCGGCGACCATGCCGGCCAGCGCCGCGCTACCGGGCTTCAAGGAAATCAAGTCGCAGGTCTTCGCCGGTCTTTACCCCGTCGAGTCGAACCAATACGAATCGCTGCGCGAATCACTCGAAAAACTCAAGCTTAACGACGCGTCGCTGCATTACGAACCGGAAGTCTCGCAGGCGCTCGGTTTCGGCTTCCGCTGCGGTTTTCTCGGCTTGCTGCACATGGAAATTGTCCAGGAGCGGCTCGAGCGCGAGTTCGATCAGGACCTGATCACAACTGCGCCGACCGTCGTCTACGAAGTGCTGATGCGCGACGGCAGCATCGTCCGGGTCGAAAATCCGGCTAAACTGCCTGACCAGACCAAGGTCGAGGAAATTCGCGAACCGATCATCACCATCACCGTTTTCGTTCCGCAACAGTACCTCGGTAACGTCATTACGCTGTGCAACGAGAAGCGCGGCAACCAGGTCGACATGACCTACCACGGCCGCCAAGTGCAATTGGTCTATGAAATGCCGATGGCCGAAGTCGTCATGGACTTCTTCGACAAGCTGAAGTCGGTGTCGCGCGGCTATGCCTCGCTCGATTACGACTTCAAGGAATTCCGCGCCGCCGACGTCGTCAAGCTCGACATTCTGATCAACTCCGAAAAGGTCGACGCCTTGTCGATGATCGTGCACCGCGCCAACGCCATCTACCGCGGCCGGGAACTGGCCGCCAAAATGCGCCAGCTGATTCCCCGTCAGATGTATGATGTTGCCATACAAGCGGCGATCGGATCGAATATCATCGCGCGTGAAAACGTCAAGGCCATGCGCAAGGACGTGCTCGCTAAGTGTTATGGCGGCGACATTTCGCGCAAGAAAAAGCTGCTCGAGAAGCAGAAAGCCGGCAAGAAGCGGATGAAACAGGTCGGCTCGGTTGAAATTCCGCAGGAAGCGTTCCTCGCTGTGCTGCGCATCGGAAAGTAAGGGAGACCTTAGGGTGAATTTTGCGTTAATTTTGTTCTGTCTGCTGCTCGCCAGCGGAGCCATCTGGCTCGTCGACCTGCTCGTCTTCAGCAAGCGTCGGGCGCCCGGCGCCAAGGACCCGTGGTGGGTCGAGTACGGCGCAAGCTTCTTCCCGGTCATTCTGCTCGTTTTCGTCCTGCGCTCGTTCCTCGTCGAGCCGTTCAAGATTCCGTCAGGCTCGATGATTCCGACGCTCCAAGTCGGCGACTTCATTCTCGTCAACAAGTTCACCTATGGAATCCGTCTGCCGGTAATCAACAAGAAAATCATCGATATCGGCGAACCACGGCGCGGCGACGTCGTCGTCTTCCGCTACCCCGAAGACCCGTCGCTCGACTATATCAAGCGCGTCGTCGGCGTTCCCGGCGACCGCGTGGCGTATCAGAACAAGCGCCTCACGATCAACGGCCAGCCGGTCGATACGAGCCGCGTTGACGACTATCTGCATCCAGAACGACTGTACTACTCGAAACAGCATATCGAACGCGTGGACGGCCTTGAGTATCGAACGCTCAACGATGACGACGCGCCGGGCTTTATTTCGGGCGCGACGCAGTTCCCGCGTCGTAGCGATTGCCTCTACAATAATGCAGGTGTAATCTGCACGGTCCCGGCGGGGAACTACTTCATGATGGGTGACAATAGGGACAACAGCCGCGACAGTCGTTTTTGGGGGTTCGTGCCGGAAGAGAACATCGTCGGCAAGGCCTTCTTCATCTGGCTCAACTTCAGCGACTTAAAGCGCGTTGGCCCGTTCAAATAAAAGGACTCTTCGTCTATGCAACGTCAGCGTGGTCTAACGCTCTCCGGTCTTCTGTTCTGGGGGATCATCATTTCGCTCGTCGCCATTCTCGGGATTCGTGTAGCGCCTGAGGTCATCGGCTACTACAAGATCAAGAAGAGCGTCAAATCGACGGCGCTTAATTCGGCCGGCAAGACGGTACCCGAGATCCGCAGCATCTATGGCCGCTATGCCGACGTCGAGCATATCTCGACAGTCACCGCGGCCGACCTCGACATCACCAAGGAAGGCAACGATATCGTCATTTCGTTTGCCTACGAAAAGCGCATTCCGCTGTTTGCCAACGTCAGTTTGCTGATCGATTTCGAAGGTTCTTCGTCGGAGCGCGAATAAGGCGCATGAGCAAACGACTCGAGCGCGCGCTCGGCCATACGTTTTCCGAACCCATGCTGCTGCTGACGGCGCTGACGCATTGCAGCCACAGTTCGCCTCATAACGAGCGGCTTGAATTTCTCGGCGACTCGATACTCAACGGCACCATTGCGCGCGAGCTTTTCGATCGCTTTCCAAATCTTCCTGAAGGCGATCTTTCGCGACTGCGCGCCAACCTCGTGTGCCAGGACACGCTGCACCGGTTGGCCCTGTCGCTGGAGCTCGGCGACTGTCTGCGCCTTGGTGACGGCGAACTCAAGAGCGGCGGGTCACAACGTCCGTCGATCCTTGCCGACGCCCTTGAAGCGCTGTTTGGCGCGATCTGGCTCGATGCTGGTTTCGAGGCTGCGCGTGCGGTCATCGGTCGGCTGTACGCGGGCATGCTGGCGGCGATCGTTCCCGGACAGCCGATCAAGGACGCCAAAACGCGGCTGCAGGAAGTTCTCCAGGGGCGGCGCTTGCCGCTGCCCAAGTACTCGCTGATCGCGACCGAAGGCGAGGCGCATGTGCAGCAATTCAAAATTGCCTGTTCGCTCGACGCGCTCAATATCCGAACCGAAGGTCGGGGCGCTAGCCGCCGTACCGCTGAACAAATGGCCGCCGAACGCGCCCTGGAAAGGCTGCAAAAACAATGAACCAGACCAAGTCCGGAACCATCGCCATCGTCGGCCGCCCGAACGTTGGCAAATCGACCCTGTTGAATCGCCTGATCGGCGAAAAAATCAGCATTGTTTCGCGCAAGGCGCAGACAACGCGCCATCGCATCATGGGCATCCTGACGCGGCCTGACGCGCAGTATGTCTTCGTCGATACGCCGGGTTTCCAGACCAAACACACCAATGCGCTCAACCGCGCGATGAATCGCGGCGTAACGCAGGCGCTGGCCGATGTGGACGTGGTGATCTTCGTCGTCGACGCCGACCACTTCGACGAGCGGGACCAGGCCGTCGTCAAGCTTCTGCCGCCGGAACGCCCGGTGATCTTGGCGGTTAACAAAGTGGACCAGATCAAGGAGAAGACCAAGCTCTTGCCGATCCTTGCCCATCTCGCAACGCAATACGCGTTTGCCGCCATCGTTCCGGTCAGCGCCGCAAAGGGCCGCCAGCTCGAAGATCTCCTCGGCGAAACGCGCAAGCACCTGCCCAACGACGAGTTGCTCTTCGGCGAAGACGAAATTACCGACAAAAGTGAACGGTTCCTCGCCGCCGAATACATCCGCGAAAAACTTTTTCGTTTGATCGGCGACGAATTGCCGTATTCGGCGACCGTCGAAGTGGAAAAATTCGAACTCGACGGCGCCTTGCGCCGAATCCACGCGGCGATTGTCGTCGACCGGCAGGCGCACAAGGGCATCGTCATCGGCAAGGGTGGCGAGACGCTCAAACGGATCGCCTCCGAAGCACGGCAGGACATGGAGCGCCTATTTGGCGGAAAAGTATTCCTCGAAGTCTTCGTCAAGGTGAAAACCGGCTGGAGCGACGATGAGCGGCTGCTCAAGAGCCTTGGCTACGAGTAAGTGCGAGAGGGTGCGAGGTGATGCCCCGGCATAAAGTCGACGGCCAACCGGCCTTCGTCCTGCACAGCTATCCGTTCCGCGAAACGAGTCTGATCGTCGAGGTTTTCTCGCGTGACTTCGGCCGCGTCGCGCTTCTCGCGCGCGGCGCTCGCCGTCCGCGTTCCGCTCTGCGCGGCCTGCTGCTGGCTTTCCAGCCGGTTGAACTGGCGTGGGCCGGGAAGGGCGATGTACAGACCCTGGTCAAGGCCGAATGGCAGGGAGGCCAACCCCTGCTCACCGGCAAGGCGCTCTTTTGCGCCTATTACCTGAACGAACTTCTGATGCAACTTCTGCCCCGTGAAGACGCCCACGGACAGCTCTTCTCGGTATATGCTGAAACCCTGCGTCGCTTCGCCGATACGCTGCGCGAAGCGGACCTGCGCCGCTTCGAGCGTGCCTTCCTGCAGGAGCTTGGTTACGGGCTAACGCTCGAAAACGATGCCAGCGGGCAGCCAATTGACCCGGCCGGGGATTATGCTTACGAGATTGAACACGGTCCGGTGCGACTTGCGCGCCAAGGCAATTCAGCGCTCGCGGTGAGCGGCAAGGCCTTGCTCGACCTCGGGCGCGACGATTTCTCCGATCCGCGCTCCTTGTTCGAGGCCAAGCAGTTGATGCGAGCGCTGATTGCCCATTACACCGGCGGCAAGGGTCTGGAAACGCGCAAAATTTTTAAGTAGCTACACGAACTATGATCGAACTGGGGGTGAACATAGACCACGTGGCGACGATTCGCCAGGCGCGCAAAACCTACGAGCCCGAGCCAGCGTGGGCGGCCGTCGAAGCGCATCTCGGCGGTGCCGACGGCATCACCGTGCACCTGCGCGAAGACCGGCGACACATTCAGGACGCCGACGTCGAAAAGCTGCGTACGCTGACCCAGATCAAGCTCAATCTCGAGATGGCGGCGACCGACGAGATGGTCGGCATCGCCTGTCGGCTAAAGCCCGAAATGGCCATGCTGGTTCCCGAAGGCCGCCACGAAGTGACAACCGAAGGCGGTCTCGATATCGTCGCCCAGGAGGCAAAGCTTAAAACGGCGATCACCCGGCTGAGCGACGCTGGCATCGTCAGCAGCGTCTTCATCGACGCCGAAATCGAGCAGATCGAAGCGGCGGCGCGCATCGGCGCGCGCGTCTGCGAAATCCACACCGGACCTTACGCGCATGCTTTTCATCACAAGGGACGTGATGCTGACAGCCCGGCGGTACTCGCCGAGCTCGAAAAGATCCGCGTTGCCGGCGCGGCGATCCGCAGCCTCGGTATGCGTTTTAACGCCGGACACGCGCTCAATTACTTCAACGTGCAACCGGTCGCCCGCCTGACCGGAATCCGCGAACTGCACATCGGCCACGCCATCATCAGCCGCGCCGTGTTTGTTGGTCTGCGCGAGGCGGTGCGCGAAATGAAGCGCCTCATGCGCGAGGCGCAGGCGCATTTGCCGTCTAATATGCCGTCGTTCGGCCGATGATCGTTGGCGTCGGCACCGACATTGTTGCCGTTGCCCGGCTCGCGCGGCTGTTCGAGCGCCACGGCAAGCGGGCAGTCGACAAGCTGCTGGCGCCGCTCGAACGCGCCGATTTCACACGCGCTACGGATCCGGCACGTTTCCTGGCCAAGCGCTTCGCTGCCAAGGAGGCGCTCGGCAAGGCGCTCGGCATCGGCGTCGCGGTGCCGGCGACGCTGCCCAATATCAGCGTCGTGCACGACGCCCTCGGCAAACCGGCTTTCCACTATGCTGCCGAACTCGCGTGTTATCTCGCCGATCGTGGGCTGGTTGCCCACCTCTCGATCAGTGACGAAAAGGAGTTCGCGCTGGCTTTTGTCGTCGTCGAAAAGGCATGAGCGCAGCCAAACCGGTGGCACACGGCCCGCTGATGATCGATATCGGCGGGCTCGAGCTGAGCGCACTCGACCGCCAGCGCCTCACGCATCCGCTCATCGGCGGGCTGATCCTCTTCGCGCGCAATTACGCGTCGCCCGAACAACTCGCCCGGCTGACCGCCGAAGTCCACGCGCTGCGTTCGCCGCCGCTGCTCATTGCCATCGACCATGAGGGCGGACGCGTACAGCGCTGCCGCCAAGGATTTACCCGCCTGCCGGCGATGCGTACTCTCGGCAAGTTATGGGAACGCGAGCCGCAAGAGGCGCTCGACGCGGCGCGGGCGATCGGCTACGTGCTCGCCGCCGACCTGCGCAGCAGCGGCGTCGACCTGTCGTTTACACCGGTGCTCGACCTCGACTGGGGGCGCAGCAGCGTCATTGGCGACCGTTCGTTTCACGCCGATCCGGTGGTCGTCGGCGAACTCGCCGCGGCCTTGATCGAGGGCCTGCATGGCGCCGGAATGAGCGCCTGCGGCAAGCATTTTCCGGGTCACGGCTGGGCACTCGCCGATTCGCACGTCGCGCTGCCGGTCGACGAACGCAGTCTTGCGCAACTGGCGCCCGACATGGAACCCTACCGCCGCCTGCGCCTTGACGCGGTGATGCCGGCACACGTCATCTACCCGCACGTCGACGCCCGCCCAGCCGGCTTCTCGCCGGTCTGGATCGCCATATTGCGTGAGCAGCTTGGCTTTTCCGGCGTCGTTTTCAGCGACGATCTGTCGATGCATGGCGCCAGCGTCGCCGGCAACATGGTTGAACGCGCAGGCGCCGCATGGAGCGCCGGCTGCGACCTGCTGCTCGTCTGCAACGCTCCCGACGCGGTCGGCGAAGTGCTCGAAGGCTGGCATCGGCCATTCGACGCGCAGCGCTCGGCGCGCGTCGCGCGTCTGCTGCCGGGCGTGCCGGCGGGCGAGCGCGCGCACGACGCGCGCTATCTTGCCGGCGTCACGATCGCCGAGCGTCTGCTCGTTTAGGCATCGACCAGCGCAAGCTTGCCGTCCCCGGTGATCTCATGACGAGAGCTCGAATAAGCCTTTGCCTTTAGTGGATCCCCAGTGCCGCACGCAGAAGCCATCCCGCCGCACCACCGCCGACGACAACCAGCCACGGCGGAAGCTTCCAGAACATCAGCGCAACCAGGGCCAGCAGAGCCAGTGCGAAATCCTGCGGCCGGTGAATGGCGCTCGTCCACACCGGCTGATAGAGCGCGGCCAGCAGCAGGCCGACCACGGCAGCATTAACCCCGGCCAAGGCCGCTTGCGTGCGCAGGCTACGGCGCAGTCGCTCCCAAAACGGCAAAACACCGACGACCAACAGGAAAGCCGGAGCGAAGATCGCCAGCAGACAGATCATTCCGCTGATCCAAGCCGAAGGTGGCGCGCTCATCGATGCGCCGAGGAAGGCGGCGAAGGTAAACAAGGGGCCGGGCACCGCTTGCGCGGCACCGTAGCCGGCAAGGAAGGCTTCATTGCTGACCCAGCCGGAGGGAACGACTTCAGCTTGCAGCAGCGGCAGCACGACGTGGCCACCACCGAATACCAGTGCGCCCGCCCGAAAGAAGGCATCGACCCGGATCAGGGTTTGGCTCGGTATCAGTTGAGCCAAAACCGGCAGACCGACGAGTAGAACAAAAAACAGCGACAACGCGAGTAGGCCGGCCCGGCGGCTCAGCCTGATCGGCAGCGGATCGTGCGCGCTGTGCTGTACCGGCTTGAACAGCAGCAGGCCGGCGATGCCAGCGGCAGCAATCATGCCGACCTGCCCCCATGCGGACGGCACGAGCAGAACGACGCAGCTCGCCAGCGCCATGATCGTCACGCGCAGCACATCAGTGCAGAGATTGCGCGCCATGCCCCATACCGCTTGCGCGACGACGGCGACCGCGACGACCTTCAGGCCATGCAGTACACCGGGCGCAATGGCATCGCCGTAATTGGAAATGCCAAGCGCGAAGAGGGTCAGGGCAAGGGCTGAAGGCAGTGTGAAGCCAGCCCAGGCGGCCAGCGCCCCGGTGTAGCCCGCTCGGGACAAGCCCACGGCGATGCCGACCTGGCTGCTTGCCGGCCCCGGCAGGAATTGGCACAGCGCCACCAGATCCGCATAGCTGCGCTCCGAAAGCCACTGCCGGCGTATGACAAACTCCTCGCGAAAGTAAGCCAGGTGCGCTATTGGGCCGCCGAAGGAGGTCAGCCCCAGGCGCAGGAAGATGAGAAAGACCGCCCAAGGGCTGCGGTCGACGGTGTGGGAGTTGGCGTTGGCCATAGCTGGGGCACTTTCAGCGCGAGATCACCTCGTCGTGATGATGACCGATTCCGCCAGCGCTGGCATGACTGATTTTTTGGCGCGCGTCGAAATGCGGCTGGTCTATTTGCTGGTCGCAGCGCGCCAAGCACGTTCCGCACGCCGTGTCGCTGGCGCGGCACCAGAGTCCCCAGGGGAACGACGACGGTCTCAGCCGCGAAGAAGGTCGCTTACTTTTCGCGCACGAAAAAGAGACAGTCGCAGCGGTCTTTTTCGTGGCACGCAGTCGTCGGATCTACTTGACGCGGGCGCGGTACTCGTTGGTTCGCGTATCGATTTCGATCTTGTCGCCGATTTCGACGAAAGCCGGAACCGGAATTTCGAAACCGGTTCCCAGGCGTGCCGGCTTCATCACCTTGCCCGAGGTGTCGCCTTTGACCGCCGGTTCGGTGTAGATCACTTCGCGCACGAGGCTGTTCGGCATTTCGACCGAGATCGCCTTGCCGTCGTAGAAAACGACATCGCAGGGCATCGCTTCCTGAAGGTAATTGAGCGCGTCGGCCATGCAATCGGATTCGATTTCGTACTGGTTGTACTCGGCGTCCATAAAGACGTACATCGGATCGGCGAAGTAGGAATAACTGACTTCCTTGCGGTCGAGCTGGACGACGTCGAACTTGTCGTCGGCGCGATATACCGTCTCGGACGGCGAGCCGGTCAGCAGGTTCTTCATCTTCATTTTGACGACCGAAGCGTTGCGCCCGGACTTGCTGTAGTCGGCCTTGAGCACGACCATCGGATCGTTGCCGACCATAAAGACATTGCCTGCGCGGAGTTCTTGAGCGGTTTTCATGACTGTTCCGGAAATAACGGTGAAAAATTAGCCGCGAATTATAACTTGGAACGGCAAAAACGCACGAGATTACTGCACAAATCTTCCCGGCTTGCGTGTCGCGCGGCCCAGTTTATCGCGTGCCGGCGCAGATCGGGCAAGACGGCGCAAAAGCGCGTCCATGAATCGGCGTCCATGCGACCGGCGCTCATGGCGCCGTTCCACGCCATGACCACTTGGCGTAGCACCTGCGCGGCGGCGATCGGTAGTCCGTTGCAGTAGAGATCGAGGAAGGCTGCAAGCTTGAGAAGATGGGCGTCTTCACCCTGAGGGTAGATGTGCCAGACGAATGGTTTGGCCGCCCATTGCGCGCGCACGAAGGAATCCTCGCCACGCACGAAATTCAGGTCACACGCCCAGAGCAGCCGGTCGTAATTGGCTTGCGCCAAAAAAGGCAGCACGCGAATTTCGAGCGCGCCGCGCCGCAAGACAGCACCCGCCTGCAGCGCCTCACCGAAAAAAGCCTCGACGGCTGGCCAGACGGCGCTTTCCGGCACGAGGCAACAGACCCGCTGGGCGCCTTTCGTCCACGCCGCGAACAGGTCGGCAAGCGCCCGGTTGGGGTAAGAGAAAAGGGAAACGAGCAGCGCATCGGGGGGCGGGGAAAAGGCGAACGTTTGCCAGAAGGTCGCCTGCTGCACGGGCGAAGTGAGCAACGCGTCGCGTTCGCTGGCAAGATCGCGTTCGCGCAGCAAGCCGCCGGTCGCTTCGCTAAAGCCCGGAAAAAAAAACGTTTTGACGAGCGGCAGGCGAGGGTGGGGCGAGGGCAGCCCGTGGCAACCGGCGACCCACGCCTCGGCGCTCAGATAGTCGAGGTTGATCCACACGGGCGGCTTGTCGCGCGCCGCCATCGCCGCGATAAAGGGCTCGGGCAGATGGCAAGCGAAGGTTTCAATGACCACATCAGCCGGAATCAGATTGGCAAAGCCGGCAGCAAAATTGGCCGGCCAGTTCCGCACTTCGATGTCATCCACCCACTGAACGGAGAGACAGCTATCGATTTGCGGGCAGATGTGCGCGAAGGAGTTTAGCTTATCGACCCACAGGCGAACGGCAAAACCGTGCTCGCTTGCGAGCTGACGCGAGAGCCGCCAGCAGACGCCGATGTCGCCGTAGTTGTCGACGACGCGGCAGAAGACGTCGGCTGAGAGCGTCGGGGGAGGCGTTGGCATGGGCGCTGCACCGGCGTGATAGTATCAAAGCCGACATCCTAACCGCCTAGCCCATGGACGAGAAGTCGGATCCGCAAGCCTTTGACGCCAAACAACTGCTGGCCACGCTGACCGAATTGCCGGGCGTCTACCGCATGTCCGACGCCAACGGCCAGGTGCTTTATGTCGGCAAGGCGAAGAATCTTAAGAAACGCGTCGCCTCGTACTTTCGCGGCAATCTCGCAAGCCCGCGGATCGCGCTGATGATCGCGCAGGTCGCCCGCGTCGAAACGACGGTCACGCGCTCGGAAGGCGAAGCGCTGCTCCTTGAGAACAACCTGATCAAGAGCCTGGCGCCGCGCTACAACATCGTTTTCCGTGACGACAAGTCGTACCCTTATATCGTCATCACGCGCGACGAATTCCCGCGACTTGGTTTTTTTCGTGGCAACATTGATCGAAAATCTGACTACTTTGGTCCTTTTCCCTCGTCTTTTGCCGTCCGCGAGAGCATTACCCTCCTGCAAATGACGTTTCGCCTGCGGACCTGCGAAAACTCGGTCTTCACCAACCGATCGCGACCTTGTCTGCTCTATCAGATCAAGCGCTGCTCGGGACCTTGCGTCGATCTTGTCAGCCATGAGGCGTATGCCCAAGACGTGCACATGGCAGCGCTATTCCTGCAGGGCCGGCAACAGGAGGTGATCAGCACGCTCAGCGAAGCGATGGACGCCGCCGCTGACCGGCTCGCCTTCGAGCAGGCTGCACTTTATCGTGACCGCATCCAGTCGCTGCGTCAGGTCCAGGACAGACAATACGTTGACAGCGGCAAGGGTGAAGACGTCGATATCGTCGTCGTCGTCGAGGACGGCGGTCTCACCTGCGTCAACCTCGCCATGGTGCGCGGCGGCCGGCACCTCGGCGACAAGACGCAGTTTCCGAGCAACGCCGGCAATAGTCTGCCCGACGAAGTGCTATCGGCTTTCCTTTGCCAGCATTACCTGCTCCATCCGATACCAACACGCGTCTACGTCAACCTTGCGCTGCGCGACAGCGAGGTCAGTCTGGTCCTTGCCGAACTTGCCAAGCGACCGGTCGCGATTATTGCGCCGAGGCTTAATCTGCAAAAAATGTGGGTTGAAATGGCGGTGCAAAACGCCAAGCTGGCGATCCTCGCGCGGCGCAGCACGATGTCGCGACAGGGGGCACGACTGGCAGCGCTGCTTGAAGTGTTCGGCCTGGAGCTTGAAGAGGGCCAGGAAGCGCGCATAGAATGTTTCGACATTAGCCACACGATGGGCGAATCGACGGTTGCCTCGTGTGTCGTCTTCCACGGCGACGGTATGCGCAAAGCAGATTATCGACGCTTCAATATTCAGGACGTCGCCGCCGGAGACGATTACGCGGCGATTCGCCAGGCGGTATTCCGCCGTTATGAAAAGCTGGCCACCGGTCACGGGGCGAACCCGCGAATCCCCCCGTCGCTGATTCTGATCGACGGCGGCAAGGGTCAGGTTGGTGCAGCCGCGTCGGCGCTCGGCGAACTCGGTCTGTCGCATTTGCCCGTCGTCGGCGTCGCCAAGGGTGAAGCGCGCAAGCCGGGACTCGAGACGCTTGTTTTCGCCGACGACCGGGAACCGTTACAATTGCCAGCGCAACACGCAGCGCTGCTTCTGATTCAGGAGATTCGCGACGAAGCGCATCGCTTCGCGATCACCGGCCACCGGGCGCAACGCAGCAAGACACGGCGCACGTCACGGCTTGAAGAGATCCCGGGTATCGGGCCGAAGCGGCGTAAAGCGCTGATTTCGCATTTCGGCGGTTTGCAAGGCATTGCCAATGCCGGGATTGACCAACTGACCGCGGTGCCCGGAATCAGCCTCGAACTGGCGGAAACAATTTACGCGGCTTTGCACTGATGCCATTAAACATACCGATTCTGCTGACCTGGTTGCGCATCATCCTGATTCCGCTGATGATCGCCGTTTTCTACGTGCCCTCGACATGGACGCAGCCGGTCGGGCGCGATGTCGTTGCAACGGTCATTTTCGTCGTTGCCGCGACAACGGACTGGCTCGATGGCTACCTCGCGCGGCGCTGGAAGGAGACCTCGGCCTTCGGCGCCTTCCTCGACCCGGTCGCCGACAAGCTGATGGTCGCCGCCGCCTTGCTGGTCCTCGTCCAACTCGGCCGCGTCGACGCGATTCTCGCAGTAGTCATCATCGGGCGGGAAATCACCATATCGGCGCTGCGCGAATGGATGGCGCAGATCGGTGCGCACAAGAGCGTCGCTGTTTCGCTGATCGGAAAAATCAAGACGGCGGCGCAAATGATTGCCATCCCGCTGCTGCTCTATCACGCGCCGCTCGCCGGCGTGGATATGCAATGGCTGGGTACTTGGCTGATCTATGTGGCTGCCGTGTTGACCCTCTGGTCGATGGGCTACTACATGCGTATGGCGTGGCCTTATCTCGCCGATCAGGAGCGCAACCGTTAGCCCGAGCAGCGAGCAATACAGCGCTTCCCGGAGCAAAAGCGTTGACAGCTTGTCGCAAGTCTTTATAATGCGCACTCGCTTCACGCGGGAGTAGCTCAGTTGGTAGAGCGATACCTTGCCAAGGTATAGGTCGAGAGTTCGAGACTCTTCTCCCGCTCCACGTTTTATTACGAGGAGCTCAGGCTTTTCGGCAGTTTGCAGGTCCTATCGTGAGGTAGGCACGGCGCGATAGCAAAGCGGTTATGCACCGGATTGCAAATCCGTGTAGGTCGGTTCGACTCCGGCTCGCGCCTCCAGGTTTTCGC
>JBBRXI010000002.1:0-35607 GCA_038248575.1 Burkholderiales bacterium
CCCGGATAGAGCAAGCCGCCGTCGACCGAGCGCTGCGCGGTCGCTGCGGCGATCTCACTGCGCGAACACGAACACGGATAGACGTCGCCGTCGGCCTGCAGGCGCACGAGCGCCGCGTGGTAGCGGTCGAGGCGGGCGCTCTGCGCGAGCACCTCGCCGTCCCACTCGAAGCCGAAGCCGGCGAGCGTGCGCAGAATCGCGTCGGCGGCGCCGCGCACCGTGCGCGGCCGGTCGACGTCCTCGATGCGCAGCAACCACTGCCCACCGCTCGCCCGCGCGTCGAGATAACTGCCGAGCGCGGCGACCAGCGAACCGAAATGCAGCGGCCCGGTCGGCGACGGCGCGAAACGGCCGCGGTAGGCGGGCGGCGGCGGGGGAAGTGGCGCGGATTTCACGTCGGTATCCGTCTCTGCGCGTCGATGCCAAGTCCCGCCCAGGCTTCGCGGGACGCGTGCAAGAAAATTTTACCAGCGCGCTTCACCGGGCGACCGCTCAACCCAACAGCTCGCAATTTCAGCTCTTGGCGACATCGGCTGAGCGCCCGCGAAACACTCGAAAACGCCTCAGACGTTGAACAGGAAGTTGAGCACGTCGCCGTCCTTGACGACGTATTCCTTGCCTTCGGCGCGCATCTTGCCGGCTTCCTTGGCGCCCTGTTCGCCGCCGTGAGCGATGAAGTCGTCGAAGGCGATGGTTTGCGCGCGGATGAAACCACGCTCGAAATCGGTGTGGATGACGCCGGCGGCCTGCGGCGCGGTGTCGCCCTTGTGGATCGTCCACGCGCGCACTTCCTTGACGCCGGCGGTGAAGTAGGTCTGCAGGCCGAGCAGGTGGTAGCCGGCGTGCACCAGGCGGTCGAGGCCGGGTTCGCTGAGGCCGAGGTCGGTGAGAAAAATCTGCTTCTCGTCGTCGGCCAGATCGGCGATCTCGGCTTCGATCGCCGCGCAGACGGCGACGACTTCGGCGCCTTCGCCGGCGGCGTGGGCGCGCACGGCGTCGAGGTGCGGGTTGTTCTCGAAACCGCGCTCGGCGACGTTGGCCGCGTAGAGCACCGGCTTGGCAGTGATCAGGCAGAAAGGTTTGAGGTTGGCCCATTCCTCCTTGGCGAGGTCGAGCGCGCGCACCGGTTTGCCCTGGTCGAGCTGGGCGAAGCATTTTTCGAGTACGGCGACGAGGAGTTTGGCTTCCTTGTCACCAGCGCTGGCCGGCCGCCGATAGCGCAGCAGCGCCTTGTCGACGGTCGCCAGATCGGCGAGCGCAAGCTCGGTGTCGATGACTTCGATGTCGTGGATCGGGTCGACCTTGCCGGCGACGTGAATGACGTTGTCGTCGGCAAAGCAGCGCACGACGTGCAGCACGGCGTCAGTCTCGCGAATGTTGGCGAGAAACTTGTTGCCGAGGCCCTCGCCCTTCGACGCGCCGGCGACAAGACCGGCGATATCGACGAACTCGGTGACCGCCGGCACGACGCGCTGCGGTTTGACGATGGCGGTCAGTTGAGCGAGCCGCTGGTCGGGCACTTCGACGATGCCGACCGACGGGTCGATGGTGCAGAAGGGATAATTTTCGGCCGCGACGCCGGCTTTGGTCAGCGCGTTGAAAAGGGTCGATTTGCCGACGTTCGGCAGGCCGACGATTCCGCATTTGAGGCTCATGAATCAGTCCTTGTGGTTGCCGGCACCCGGGAGTCGGAGTGCCGACAAGCGCCGACGGCACGGCCGGCGATAGTCGGGTTGGGAGAGCAAGCGTTTCGAAACGCCACGTGATGCCTGGAAAAGCGATCAATGGCAGGCAAAAGCCCGCCATTGTACCTTGTCCGTCCGCGGCGCCAAAGGACGGACAAGCGACGGACTATTCGCTTGCCCGCGTTAGGGCTTGCCGCTGGCGCCGCCTATGCCGGCGTTTGGCCGGGTGGCGCCCAGGCGCTCAGCGCAGTCCTGCCGTCGCCGGCCAGACGAGCGGGATGACGACGATGGAGACTAGAAAGCACACCACCACCAGGCCGCTGCCGGCCTTGACGTAGTCCATGAAGCGGTAGCCGCCCGGGCCGAGCACCAGCGTATTCGGCGGCGTGCCGACCGGGGTCGCGAAGGCGCACGACGCGGCGATGGCGATCGCCATCATCACCGGATACGGGCTGACGCCGAGGCCCTTGGCGATACCAATGCCGATCGGCGCGAGCAGCGCCGTGGACGCGGTATTCGACATGAACTGCGTCAGCCCGCACGAGAGGAGAAAGAGCACGGCAGTGACGACGGTCGGGCTAGGCTGGCTGCCCATCATGCCGACAACCCCGTCGGCTATCAGCTTGCCGGCGCCTGACTTGTCCATCGCTGTGGCGATCGGGAGCATGCCGGCGAAGAGGAAGATGGTGACCCAGTCGATTCCCCGGTACGCTTCTTTTTCGCCGATGCAGCGGGTGACGACGAGGAACAGGGCGCCGATCGTCGCTGCCACCTGGAGAGGTAAAGACTTGAGGTCGAGCGCCATGACGACGACCACCATCAGCAGCGTCAGGCCGGTCAGCCATTGCTTGGACGACCGGGTGTCGCCGGCCTTGGCTTCAGCAGCGGCGTCGGCATCGACTTCACCGCTGACGAGACCACCGGCGGGCAGGAAGTACTTGCCGACAAACATCATGTACAACATTCCGGCGATCGTCAGCGGAATGCCAATCCAGGCAAACTCAAAGAAACCAAAGGGCTCGAAACCCGCGGCTTTCATTGCGCCCACCGCGATGATGTTGGGCGGCGTGCCGACCAGGGTGATGGTTCCGCCAAGACCCGCGGCGAAAGCCAGCGGCATCAACTGGCGATTGGCCGGGATGCGCGCGACCTGACAGATGCCGATGACGACGGGAATCAGGCAGGCAGTAGTCGCCGTGTTCGAGGTCACCGACGACAGCCCGGCGGCGACGAGCATGGTCCCGAACATCAGCGAATTTTCGCCGGTGCCGGTCATCTTGACGACGGTGGCGCCGATTTTCTGTGCCAGTCCCGTCTGGAACATCGCAGCGCCTATGACGAACATCGCGGCAAAGAGGACGACGGTTGAATTCGAGAGTCCCGAGAAAACCTGGTTCATCGGAATGATACCGAGAACGCCGACGGCGATCGCGCCGGACATCGCGGTGACCGCGAGTGGGAGCAACTCGGTGACGAAGAAGAACGCGACGACGCCGAGTACGACGAGGGTGATAGTGGCATTGCTCATATTGGATAGCTCCCACATCAATCTGTCCCGACCGGCGACCGCTGTCGCCTATCGTGGGGAGCAGGCCGCGACGGTACCATTGGGTCCGGTTGCCGTTCCGTTCGGCAGCGCACGGTCCGGGGCCGCAGAAAAACGTAGCCAGCGCGGCCCGCACGCGCGCACTGCGCAGCGTCACGACTGCGGCAAGAGGCCGGCGAAGCCGGACAACCGTGCCTTACGTCGCCTTGACGTGGAGCAGGCGCTGCGCCGCCTCGTAGTCGCCGGCAGCCAGGTGCGGCCAGGCGAGCAGGCAACGGTCGATGGCGCGGTCGATCAACTCCTGCTCTTCCTTGCGCGGCGCTTTGAGCACGAAATTGATCACTTCGGCGCGCTCGCCCGGATGACCGATACCCAGGCGCAAGCGCCAGAAGTCGGGGAGCGACAGATGCGCCTGGATATCCTTGAGCCCGTTGTGCCCGCCGTTGCCGCCGCCGTTCTTGATGCGGATCGTTCCGGGTTGCAGGTCCAGGTCGTCGTGCACAACGAGTATTTCGTCGGGAAGAATTTTGTAGAAGCGGGCCAGGGCGACGACCGCCTGGCCCGAACGGTTCATGAAGGTCGTCGGCTGGAGCAGCCACAAATCACCGACGCGCGCCAGCCGGCCGAAGAATTTTCCCTGCGCGACGAGCGACACTTTAAGTTCCTGCGCCAGACGGTCGACGAACCAGAAGCCGACGTTATGCCGGTTGTCTTCGTATTGCGGGCCGGGATTACCCAGGCCGACGATCAGGCGCGGCGGGGTCATCGTGGTTTACGCGCAACGGCTTCTGGCGGGCGCTGCCGCAGCGCTCGGCCGGCGCAAAACGGCCGCCGGCGAGGCAAAACTCGTCGCGGCGGCCATCATGCGGATGCCGGCGATCAGGCAGCCGGGGTCGCTGGCGCTGCGCCTTCGGTGCCTTCGGCGTCCTCGGCGACTTCGGCCTTCTTGACCGAGATCGTGACGACGACGGCGTCGTCGGTGCCGTGGGTGATCGGCTTGACCCCCTCGGGGAAGACGATTTGCGAAAGGTGCAGCGACTGACCGGCCTCGAGATCCTTCAAGTCGACGTCGATGAAACTCGGCAGGTCCTGCGGCAGGCAGGCGACTTCGATTTCGTTCATCGCCGGCGAGACGTTGCCGCCGGAGAGCTTGACGCCCGGCGACGCTTCAGCGTTGATGAAGTGCAGCGGCACCTTCTGTTGAATGACGTGCGTCGCGTCGACGCGCAGAAAATCGACGTGCAGGACGAGCGGCTTGTACGGATGCATCTGCGAATCGCGGACGAGGACCGACTCGGCGGCGCCGTCGACCGAAAGTGTCACCACCGAAGAGTGGAAGGCTTCCTTGCGCAGGGCAAGCAGCAGCTCGTTGTGTTCGATTTCGATCAAGGCCGGGGCGGCGGTGCCGCCGTAGATGATGGCCGGGACCTTGTTGGCGCGGCGCAGGCGGCGGCTCGCTCCGGACCCCTGCAGTGTGCGCTTCTGCGCGTTGAGTTCAAATGTCATGGTTAGCTCCTGGTTAAAACAAACCTGCCCGCGACCAGGCAGGGGTTAGAAAAATTTACTCGATGAACAGCGACGAAACCGAATCCTCGTTGCTGATCCGGCGGATCGTTTCGGCGAGCACGTCGGCGACCGACAACTGGCGGATGCGCGGCGACATTTGCGCCTCGACGCTGAGCGGAATCGTGTCGGTGACGACCACTTCGTCGATCGCCGAATCGTTGATGCGGTTGACCGCCGAGCCCGAGAGCACCGGGTGCACGCAGTAGGCGATGACCTTCCTGGCGCCCTTGGTCTTGAGCGCAGCGGCGGCCTTGCACAGCGTGCCGGCGGTATCGACCATGTCGTCCATGATGACGCAGGTGCGACCCTCTACTTCGCCGATGATGTTCATCACCTCGGCGACGTTGGCTTTCGGTCGCCGCTTGTCGATGATCGCCAGGTCGCATTCGAGACGTTTGGCGAGCGCCCGCGCGCGCACGACGCCACCGATGTCGGGCGAGACGACCGTCAGGTTGTCGAAGTCCTTTTTCCAGACGTCGGCGAGCATGATCGGCAGCGAATAGATGTTGTCGACCGGGATGTTGAAAAAGCCCTGGATCTGTTCGGCGTGCAGGTCCATGGTCAGCACGCGATGGACGCCGGCGGCGGTGAGCAGGTCGGCGACGAGCTTGGCGGCGATCGGCACGCGCGCCGAACGTACGCGGCGGTCCTGGCGCGCATAACCGAAGTAGGGAATCGCCGCGGTGATGCGCTGGGCCGAGGCGCGTTTCAACGCGTCGACCATGATCAGCAGTTCCATCAGGTTTTCGTTTGACGGCGCGCAGGTCGATTGCAGGATGAAGACGTCCTTGCCGCGCACGTGCTCCTGGATTTCAACGGTAATTTCGCCGTCGGAAAAGCGCCCGACATTGGCTCGGCCGAGCGAGATGTTGAGGCGTCTGACGACGTCGGCAGCCAGCTTGGGGTTGGCGTTGCCGGCGAATACCATCAGGCTGTCATAGGCCATGTCGCGGGTCCCGGGCGCCTGTCTCAGGCGCCGAAAACAACGCGGGCAAGTAGAAGAGCTACCTGCCCGGTTTGAAAAAAATTGAAGTGGCTGGGGAAGAAGGATTCGAACCTTCGAATGCCGGAATCAAAATCCGGTGCCTTAACCAACTTGGCGACTCCCCAGCAGCCGCCCGCCTAGCTTGGCTAGCGAGCGAGGCGCGGATTATACCGGGCTTTGCCAAAAAAAAACAGGGTCAGCGCGCAATGCCGCGCTTGTCTGATCTGCGCAGCGTTCGCGCCCGCCGCAGCCCGAGCGGAATCGACGCGCCGCGCGCCGCTGGGCCCTCGTGTAGCACAGATCCTCTGCGCGATTGGCCGGTCGATAGTCATGTGCCGTATCGCCCAGCGCAGCTGGGCTCCTACAAGAGACGGCGATCCGGGCTCAGATCCGGGCTCAGATCCGGGCTCAGTCGGCGAGCGCGGCGAGCGGATGGCGGTCGAGCCCGGCGGCGAGCCAGCCGCGCATTCCCGCCGGCAGCCGCTCGATTACCGCTTGCGCATCGCTCTGGCTGGCGAACTCGGCAAAAACACAGGCGCCCGAACCGCTCATGCGCGCCGGCCCAAACTGGGCGAGCCAGCGCAGGTGCCCGGCGACCGCCGGATAACGCGCGACGGCGACCGGCTGCAGGTCGTTACCGCCAAAGCCGGGGCGCCAGTCGGCGGCGCTGATCGCGACGCTGTCGCGCTTGAGTTCGGACGCGCCGAAAATCGCCGCGGTCGGCACCTGCACCGGCGGTTCAAGAACGACGTACCAGACCGCCGGCAGATCGACCGCGTGCAGCGCCTCGCCGACGCCTTCGGCAAAGGCGTTGCGTCCGTAAATGAAGACCGGCACGTCGGCGCCGAGTGCGAGCCCGATCTCCTGCAGGCGCCGGCGCGACACGCCGAGCTGCCAGAGATGGTTGAGCGCCAGCAGCACCGTCGCCGCGTCCGAACTGCCGCCGCCCAGTCCGCCGCCCATCGGCAGACGTTTTTCCGTACGGATATCGACGCCTTGACGGCAGCCGGTTGCCGTCTGGAGCAGACGCGCGGCGCGCAGGGTGAGGTCCGCTTCGGGCGGCACGCCGGGCAGCGGGTCGGACAGAACGATCTCATCGTCGGCGCGCGGCGCGAAATGCAGGCGATCGCCGTGATCGACGAAGCGAAACAGCGTTTGCAACAGGTGGTAGCCGTCGGCACGCCGGCCGACGACGTGCAAAAAAAGATTGAGTTTGGCGGGCGCCGGGTAGACGCTATCCCAGCCCCACAGCGCGCGCGCCGTCATGGCGCCGCCGTGGCCGCAAGGTCGGTCCATGCGTCGATGCGCAAACGCAACTCCATGCCGTTGGCGTTCTTGGCAAAAAGACGCGCCGGCAGCGCCTGCGCATCGGCCGTGTCGTACTCGAAATCGATCTGCCAGGCGTCGTGGCGCAGGCGCACGGGCCGGTCGAGCGCGTCGCGCTCGACCGGCGCTGACGCCGCCCCGACGCCGCGCCCACGGACCCAGTCGGCAAGCTCGGTGAGCGGCAACGCGTAGCCGAGCAGCTCGCGCGTGAGCGTTTGCGCGTCGGCCGCGGCGTAGGTCTTGCCGTCGCTGGCGGTGAGCTCGGCGCCGCTGGCGCTCGTCGTGATCCGGGCGATGCCCTGGCCAAACGGCGAAGCGAGCAAGACCTCGTTGTCCGCGCCGTCGTGGCGCCAGCTCAGGCGGCCCGAATAGTTATGGTCCTCGTGGCGCAGCGCAAAGCGTCCTTCAAGGGCAAAGGCGGTGAGCGCGTCGCGCTGCGTCGCCGGCGTAGCGGTCGATGGGCCGGAGAGCGTACCGCACCCGCCGACCAGCAGAGCAAGGATAAACAACACGAGCGTGGGGAACACGGCGACGATGGAGTCCGGGCCGGGCCAGGCACGCGTCGTCTGCGGACCGTACCGCGCGCAGTCGGGCAGCATTGGAATCAGGGCGCGAACTTCTTGACCGCGTCGGCCAGCGCTTCGTTGGCCGGGTGCTTTTGCTGCGCTTCGTGCAAGGCCAGACGCGCCTCGTCGATGCGCCCGAGCATCCACAGCACTTCGCCGAGGTGTGCGGCAATCTCCGGATCGCTGCGCTGCGCATAAGCGCGCTGAAGGTGCTGCAAGGCGCCCGGCAAATCGCCCTGGCGATAAAGCACCCAGCCCAGGCTATCCAGGATGAAAGAATCGTCGGGCGCAAGGTGCAGCGCTTTGTCGATCAGCTGACGCGCTTCGGGCAGGCGTTCGTTGCGCTCGGCGAACGAAAACCCGAGGGCGTTATACGCCTGCGCGCTGTCCGGGCGCAGTTCAATGAGCTTGCGCAGTCGCGCCTCGAGAAGATCGAAGCGGCCGAGCTTCTCGGCGAGCAAGGCACTTTCGTAGAGCAGTTCGGGCTGCTCGGGCTGCGTTGCAAACGCCGTCTCGAGCAGGTCGAACGCGGCTTGTGTCTGTTTGGCCTCACGCATCAGGCCGGCCTCGGCGATGGTGAGCTGAATGCGCTCCGCGCTCGTGCCGACGCGGGCCTCGGAAAGCAGCTTACGCGCCGCGTCAAGTTGCCCGAGGTCGGCAAGCAGGCGCGCGCGGCGCACCTGCGCTGGCACAAACTGCTCGCCGGCGGTGACCAACGCGTAGTAATCGAGCGCCTCAGCACGCCGGGCGCTGTCCTCGGCGATCTGGCCGAGATAGTAGTAGGCGATGCCCTTGTCGGCTACGGCAAGCGTCAGAAAATGCTTGAATTGCGCCTCGGCGCGCGCCTTGTCGTTTTCCTGCAGCGCGAGAATGGCGGCCGGATAGACGATGTCCGCGTTGTCCGGCAAGGCGATGAGCAGCCGGTCGAAGTGGCGCCGCGCTTCGCCGTAGCGCTTGGCCGCGACGAGCGCGCGCGCAAGGTGCAACTGAACGTCGAGCGCTTGCGGATGGTTCGCGGCAAAACCCTCGAGGAAGCTGATCGCCTGGTCGGCCGACGCGCGCGCCAGCACTTGGGCCTGCAGCAAGGCCGCCATTTCCCAGTCGGGACGCAGCTCGAGCGCGCGCTGCGCCTCGGCGAGCGCGCGCTCGGCGGCGCCGGCCGAGATGGCGGCGACGCCGACCGCATAATGCGCTTCGGCAAGGCCGAAGAACGACGCGCAGACCTTGTCGATCAGCCGGAAGACGGCCTGGCGATCCGGGTAGCGGGCGAGCATGCGGTTGAGCCCGATGAGGTTCGCGGGCAGCGCCTGCTTGTCAATCTCCAGCATGCGCACGAGGGTCGGCGCGAGTTCGTCGAACTGGTTCGACAGGATCAGGACGCTGGCGAGCATTTGCTGCGCCTTGACCGACGACGGCTCGACCTCAACCCACAGGCGCGCGGCGTCAAGCGCCAGGTCCAGGCGCCGCGCGAAGCCGGCGACTTCGACGGCGCGTTCGATGATTTTCGGGTCGCGCGTACGCCGCGCCAACTGGCCATACACCGTGCTGGCCGTCTCGGGGTCGGCGGCCTGCAGTTTCATTTCGGCGAGCAGGACCTGATAGACGACCTGCGCCGAAAGATCGGTGGACTGTGTGTCGCCCGGCCTGAGTTCGGTCGGCCGCGCGTTCGCGTCGTACCCGCCCGGAGCGACCACCGCCGGCTGGGCCGGCGCAGCGGGCGAGCTCTTTCTGGCCGGCGCGGTTTTTTCTCCGGCGGCCAGGGCAGCCGCCGACTCGCCGGCCCAACTCGGTGCCGGAGCGGCGGCAAGGCTCGCGGCGACCGCCAGCGCGGCGAGCCCACGGGCGACGCATATCGTCTTGAGTTTCATGAATTCCCTGGAGTGATCGGTGCGAGCAATGTGTCGGAACACGACCGATTAGAGTCGCCTGGGTGATAATGGTTTTACGCATGTTATGGACTTTTACCGGTAGCCGCAAATGCCCGAATTGCCCGAAGTTGAAGTCAGCCGCCAGGGACTGTTGCCGCATCTGCGCGGACAACGCATCGTCGGCGCGACGTTTCGCGCACCGCGGCTGCGCCACGAGTTGCCGGCGGCGCTCACCTCGCGCCTCGTCGGCCTGCGCGTCGACGACATCGCGCGGCGCGGCAAATACCTGCTCTTTGATTGCCAGAGCAGCGAAGGCGGCGGCTGGCTGATCCTGCACCTCGGCATGTCGGGCAGCCTGCGCCTGATCGCACCGGGAACGCCGCCGCAAAAACACGATCACGTCGATCTCGTCTTCGCGCAGACCACCTTACGCTTGCGCGACCCGCGGCGCTTCGGAACGCTGCTCTGGCATGATGGCGGCAAGGTCGGCGAGCACCCGCTGCTCGGCGCTCTCGGTGTCGAGCCGCTGTCGCCCGACTTTGACGGTGACTGGCTGTACGAACGCACGCGCGGGCGCCGCGCGCCGATCAAGCCGCTCCTGATGGACAGCCATATGGTCGTCGGAATCGGCAACATCTACGCTGCGGAAAGCCTTTTCGCGGCCGGCATCTCACCGTTGCGCGCGGCCGGGCGCATCAGTCGCCACCGTTACCAGCGCCTCGTCACGGCGATCCGCGCGACGCTCGAGAACTCGATCGCCGCTGGCGGCAGCAGCCTGCGTGATTACGTGCATAGCGACGGCGGCGCCGGCTGCTTCCAGTTGTCATGCGCGGTTTATGACCGCGAAGGACAGGCCTGCCCGCGCTGCGGAGGTCTCGTGCGCGCGCTGCGCCAGGCCGGGCGGAGCACCTTCTACTGCCCACGCTGCCAGCGCTAGACGGTGCTGGCGCGGCTGCGATGGGCAGCGCCGGCGACAGGGTTTGTGCTAGAGTGCAGCCCATCATGCTGGGCTGGAAACGATCATGACGATTGCCGAACAATTTGCCGCCTACAGCCAATGGCGTAGCGAACTTTGCGCTGGCCTCGAAGCGTTTCGCAACTGGTTGTCGGAAAATGAAGTCAATGATGCGCAGACCGATCTGCGCATCGGCCGCATGCTCGAAAAGCTGCGCGAAGACCGGCTGCAGGTTGCCTTCGTCGCCGAGTTTTCGCGCGGCAAGTCCGAACTCATCAACGCCATCTTCTTCGCCGATTACGGCAACCGCATGCTGCCGTCGACGGCCGGCCGGACGACGATGTGTCCGACCGAACTGATGTACGACCCGGCCAAGCCGCCGTGCATCGAGTTGCTGCCCATCCAGACGCGCGAAGCGAACGCGAGCATCGGCGAGTACAAGCGCTTCCCGGACGAATGGAAAGTCGTCGCGCTCGACATCAGCGCGCCCGATTCGATGCAGGAGGCTTTGCGCTCGGTCAGCGAGGTTCTGCACGTCCCGTCCGAGCTTGCTGCGAAGCTCGGCTTTGTCGCTCAGGACGAAAAGTCGCCGGGGCCGGTCGTGGGCGCCGACGGCATGATCGAAATCCCGCGCTGGCGCCACGCCGTGATCAATTTCCCGCACCCGCTGCTCGAACAGGGGCTGGTCATTCTCGACACGCCGGGACTCAATGCAATCGGCATGGAACCCGAGCTCACGCTGTCGCTGCTGCCGAGTGCGCACGCCGTGCTCTTCATCCTCGCCGCCGATACCGGCGTCACCCAGTCGGATCTTGCCATCTGGCATCAGCACATCGGCACGCCCGGGCGGCGCAGCAAAGGCCGCATTGTCGTTCTGAACAAGATCGACAGCATGTGGGACGAGCTGAAAAGCGAAGACGAGATCAACGCCGAAATCACCAAGCAGATGAACAGCTGCGCGTGGACGCTCGACTTGCCGTCCAGCCAGATCTTCCCCGTATCGGCGCAAAAGGCGCTGGTCGCCAAGATCAACAACGACTTGGAACTCCTTGAGCGCAGCCGCCTGCCGCAACTCGAACTTGCGCTTTCCGAGGAGCTCATTCCAGACAAGCAGGAGATCATCCGCGGCAATACCGACGGCGACTTTGGCGACATCTATCAACACACGCGCAGCCTGCTCGAGTCACGGCTATCCGGATTGCGCGAACAACTCGACGAACTCAACGAACTCGGCGGCAAGAACAAGGGCGTCGTCGAATACATGATGGGCAAGGTGCGCGTCGAGAAGGAAGAGTTCGAGTCCGGGCTGCAACGTTATTACGCGGTGCGCAGCATTTTTTCGCAACTGACCAACAAGCTCTTCGCGCATCTGGGGCTCGACGCGCTGCGCACGCTGACGAGTTCGACGCGTGCGACGATGGACAAGGCAACGTTCTCGAAGACGCTGTCCGACGCGATGAAGAATTTTTTTGCCGTGTCGCACGTCAACCTTAACAAGTCAGACGGCGAGATCAACGAAATACGGGCCATGATGGAGGCGATATACAAAAAATTCGCCGTCGAACACGGCCTCAAGCTCGGCACACCGATCGGCTTTTCGCTGATTCGCTACCAGAAAGAGATCGCCCGCCTCGAACATTGGTGCGACACCCACATCAACACCACGCTGCAACTCCTCACGCACGACAAAAACCAGGTCGTACAGAAGTTCTTCGACGAGGTCGCCAAGCAGGTACGGCGTGCCTTCGACCGTGCCAACCGCGACGCCGAGGCCTGGCTCAAGGCGGTCATGGCACCGATGGAAACGCAGGTTCGCGAACACCAGATCCAGTTAAAGCGAAGGCTCGAGAGCATCAAGCGCATTCACCAGGCGACCGACACGCTCGAAGAGCGGATCAAGGAACTGGTGCACGTCGAGAACAGCCTCGTCGCGCAGCTTATAGCGCTGGAGAACGTCGGCGAGAACGTGAAAACACTGCTGGCGACGACGATCACCCAGCGTCAGGCATCGAGCGCTGCTTAAACTTTGGCGTTGCGCGTCAGATCCGCTGGCAGCCCAGCGCGCGAACGACGATCTCGTCCTGGCGGAAAGTTTTCTCGAGTTCGCTGCGGTAATCCGACCACCACGCGCGGTCGAGGCGCTCGACCATGACCTCGATCAGGATCACCTCGTCGCGCGCCGTCGCGCCGCTCTGCGTGTCCTTCCACAAGCCGAGCGCCGGCGACTGGACAAAGGCAGTGAGGCCGCCGAAGCGCTCGCTGAGCGTATGCCTCAGCGCTTCGAAGGCCGCGCGCGGAAAGCGCTGTCCGGCGTTATCGACGACGGGCAGGAGGATCTGGATCAGCTGCATCGCGCTGCCGCGGGGCCTCGCTCAGGCCGGGCGTTTGTTGCCGGTCAGCTTCTCGTACTTGGCCCACAACTGCTCGTTGTTTTCCTCATGCGCGCTGTCCTTCGGGATGCAATCGACCGGGCAAACCTCGACGCACTGCGGCGTGTCGTAATGGCCGACGCACTCGGTGCACTTGTTCGGGTCGATTTCGTAGATGTCGACGCCCTGCGCAATCGCCTCGTTTGGGCACTCGGGTTCGCAGACGTCGCAATTGATGCATTCATCGGTGATGATCAAAGCCATGGTGACACTTCCTTCAAATCATGAAAAGTTTTTGGCGATGCGCTCGGTCAGGCGCGCGCAAATCGACGGCTGAACGAACTTGCTCACATCACCGCCGAGTCTGGCGATCTCGCGAACAATCGTCGCCGAAATGAACATGTATTGCTCGCTCGGCGTCAGGAACAGCGTTTCGACTTCGGGATAGAGGTTCCTGTTCATCCCGGCCATCTGGAATTCGTATTCGAAGTCCGACGCCGCGCGCAGTCCACGCAAAATGACCTTGGCGCCTTTGGCGTGCAGAAAGTCCATGAGCAGGCCGTCGAAGCTGCAAACCTCGGCAGAGGGGTACGCCTGCAAGACCTCGCTGGCCATTTCGACGCGCTCCTCGAGCGTGAAAAACGGCCGCTTGGAGTGGCTCGCAGCGATTGCCACGATGACGTGATCGAATAGAGTGACCGCCCGGCGCACGAGATCCTCATGGCCGCGCGTCAAGGGGTCGAACGTTCCTGCATAAATTGCTACCCGCTTATTGAGCATGGTCTGCGTCGCCTTTGCGCATCAAGTGATAAAAAACCTGGCCGGCGCGCCCGTGCCGCACCGTACGCCATTGCCCGCATCCGTCGAGCGTGTGCTCGGCCTCGACATAAACGAATCCATCGTCGGCGACAAGCGCCGGCAGGAGCGGCGCCAGTCGGTCGATCCAGCCCTGCTGGTAAGGCGGGTCGAGGAACAGCGCGTCAAAACGCCGGTCAGCCGGCAACGAGGAGGCGAATTTTACCGCATCTGCAGCGACAATTTCCAAACGTCCGTCGCCGTCGCAACCGAGCGCGCGCGCGTTGGCAGCAAGCGCCGCGCGCACCTTGACCGACTTCTCGACCATCACCACGCGCGCCGCACCGCGCGAGGCCGCCTCGAAGCCGAGCGCGCCGCTACCAGCGAAAAGATCGAGGCACGACCAGCCGCTGAGATCCTGACCGAGCCAGTTGAACAGCGTTTCGCGAACGCGATCGGGCGTCGGCCGTAAACCCTCGGAATCGGGAAAGCGCAGGACGCGTCGCCGCCACTGCCCGCCGACAATGCGTACGCTGTTCATGAGGACGTCAAGTTGATAGGAGCATTGAGCACGGAGAGAACGGAGAGCACGGAGACCTGCGAAGGATAGCAGAAGACCCCGAGCGACCTCGCCGCTTCCGTCACGAGCACCGCCAACGGCAAACGCCGCATCGCCCAGCGAAGCTGGGCTCCTACGAAAAGCGAGGATGACCAGCTGATTGCTTAGCCGCATCGCCCAGCGAAGCTGGGCTCCTACGAAAAGCGAGGATGACTAACGCCTGATCGCTTAGCCGCATCGCCCAGCGCAGCGGGCTCCTACGAAAAGCGAGGATGACCAACGCGGGATTGCTTGGTTCGTTCTCACTCGCCGGCGACGACCACGGTCACCAGGTTCTCGGATCTCACATGGCGGGCAAAGGCGTCCCTGATCTGCGCGGCGGTCACATTTTCGACGTTTTCGGCGTAGCGCTCGAGGTAGTCGAGCGGCAGGCCGTAAAAGCCGATGACCGCGACCTGGTCGAGGATCTTGCGGTTGCTGTCGATGCGCAGCGGGAAGCTGCCGGCGAGGTTCTGTTTGGCGGCCTGCAACTCGGCTTCGCTCGGCCCATTTACGAGAAATCCGGCGAGCACCTCGCGCGTCACCGTCAGCGCTTCGCCGGCCTGCGCCTTTTGCGTCTGCAGGCCGATCTCGAACGGCCCGGGCTGCGCCAGCGGCATGAAGGTGCTGTGCACACTGTAGGCAAAGCCGCGCTTCTCGCGCACTTCCTGCATCAGCCGCGAGACGAAGCCGCCGCCACCGAGCGTGTAGTTGCCGACCAGCAGCGGGAAGAAATCGGGGTCGCCGCGGCGCACGGCCGGCAGCCCGATCAGCAGATGCGCCTGCGCCGCCGGATGCGCGATGCGCACCTCGGCCGTTGCCGGTGCCAGCGGTACCGGCAGCGCGGCGACGCTGCTGGCGGGCGGCAAGGGCGCGGTGAGCTGCTGCGCCAGCGCCTCGGCCTGTGCGCGCGCGAGATCGCCGACGATCGAAACCGTCGCGCGCGGCGCCGTGTAGTGGCTGCGGTAGAAGGCGATGAGGTCGGCGCGCTGCAGTGCGACGACCGATTCGGGCGTCGCCTGCCGGCCGTAGGGATGCGCCGGGTAGAGCGCGTTCCAGAAGGCGCGGCTGGCGATCACGTCGGGGCGGGTCAGCGACTCCCTGAGTCCGGCCACCGTACGCGCCTTTTCGCGCGCCAGGACCTCGGCCGGAAACTGCGGGCTGGTGAGGATCGCGGCGAGGACCTCGAAGGCGGCAGTACGCTTGTCGTCGGCCGAGAGCGTGCGCACGCTGATCGAGGCGCGATCGATATCGGCGGCGTTGGACAACTGCGCGCCGAGATCGGCCAGGCGGTTGGCGACCTGGGTCTCGTCCATGCCGGCGGCGCCCATGTCGAGCAGGCGCGCGGTGAGCGCCGCGAGGCCGCTCTTGCCGGGCGGGTCGTAGGCCGTTCCGGCAGAGAGATCGACCTGCACATCGACGATCGGCAAGCTGTGATTCTCGACGAAGAAGACGCGCGCGCCGGAGGGCGCGACCCAGTGCTCGATGCGCGGGCCGGCGTTGGCGAGTTGGGCGGCGGCGAGCAGGCAAAAGGCGATCAGCAGGCGGGCCGATTTCATCGCATCCATTTCAGTCCCTCTCAATGGCGCACCGCACGCGAGGCCGTGCGCGCCGCCTGCGGCAGCGGCTGTGGGTCGGGCAGCGGCTGCGGGTCGAGCTCGGCGACCGTCAGACCCTCGTCGCGAAAATACTTCGCGGCCACCGCGCGGACCTCGTCGGCACTCACCGCCTGCAGTTTTTCGATCATGCGTTTATCGAGCCGGTACGAGATCCCGGCCGACGCGAGTTGGCCGATCTCCATCGCCTGCGCGAACATCGAGTCGAGCTTGTAGACTTCGCCGGCGACGAGCTGCGCGCGGGCGCGTGCGAGCTCGTCGGCGCCGACGCCGTCGCGGGCGATGCGCGCGATTTCGGCGCGAAAGCCGGCTTCAAGCTCGGCGCGCGTTCGCCCCTGGCTGGGCGAACCCTGCAGGTAAAAAAGTCCCGGGCCGCGCGAAATCTGCGAATATCCGGCGCCCGCGCTGACCGCCAGACGCTGCTCGCGCACCAGGTTTTTCGTCAGACGCGCCGCGTCGTGGCCGTCGAGAATCGCCGCGAGCATCTCGAGCGCATAGGGCTCGACGTCGTTCTCGACGTCGCGCAGCACCGGCACCTTGTACGCCATCAGGACCACCGGCAGGTCGGCCGGCGCCGTGAGCGTCAGGCGCCGGATACCGCTCTGTTCGGGTTCGTCCTGCGGCTTGCGCGCCGGCAGCGCGCGCGGCGCGAGCGGACCGTAATACTGCTCGACGAGGCGAAAAACCTTCTCGTGTTCGACGTCGCCGACGACGATGACGGTGGCGTTGTTCGGCACGTACCAGCGTTCGTACCAGTCGCGCGCGTCCTGTACCTTCATGTTCTTCAGATCGTTCATCCAGCCGATGATCGGCACGCGGTAGGGATGCGCCTGGAAGGCGACGGCGATCATCTGCTCGAAGAGCAGCGACTGCGGCTGATCATCGGTACGCAGCCGGCGTTCCTCCATGACGACGCGGATCTCCTGCTCGAACTCGCTGACCTCGAGGTTCAGATGGCGCATGCGGTCGGCTTCGAGCGCGAGCATCTGCTCGAGTTTTTCCTTCGGCACCTGCTGGAAGTAGGCGGTGTAATCCTTGCTCGTGAAGGCGTTGTCGCGGCCGCCGGCGGCGGCGACGAGGCGGCTGAATTCGCCGGCGCCGGTACTCGGTGTGCCCTTGAACATCATGTGTTCGAGAAGGTGTGCGACGCCCGTCGTGCCGTTTGTCTCGTCCATGCTGCCGGCCCGATACCAGGTCATGGCGACCGCCGTCGGCGCCCGCCGGTCTTCCTTGACGATGACGCGCAGGCCGTTGGCCAGCTGTTTTTCGAAGGGGTTGGCGAGCGCCAGCGCCGGCGCGGCGAGCACCAGCAAGAGGGCCGCCAGGCGCGTGATTTGGCGCGCGCAGAGTATGGGCATCGGTGGCTTCTGTTAAAATTTATCGGTAGATCACTGGCGCTGGCATCCTGCCATCGCCGCATTTTCGTTCATTCCCAGCATTTCCAGCTATTACGGAGACAAGAAAAGCGCATGTTTGGTTTCCTCAAGAAGTCCGGCAACGAGCCCGGCGCACCGGCCGCCGAAGCGACGCCGCCGGCGCAAGCGTCATGGCGCGATCGGCTCAAAGCCGGACTGGCGCGCACGCGCGCACAGTTCGGCGGAAAGCTCAAATCGATCTTCGCGCGCGGTCGGATCGACGACGAGCTCATCGAAGACCTAGAGTCGCTGCTGCTCACCAGCGACGTCGGCATCGAGGCGACGGCCCACCTGCTCGGCGAGCTCAAAATGCGCGCCAAGCGCGACAACATCGCGACGCCCGAAGGCATTCAGCAGGCGCTCTCGGATGCCCTCTACGAACTGCTGCAACCGCTTGAAGCGCCGCTCGACATCGCCGCGCAGCGGCCGTTCATCATCATGATCGCCGGGGTGAACGGGGCCGGCAAGACGACGTCGATCGGCAAACTCGCCAAGCACTTCCAGGCGCAGGGCCTGTCGGTCCTGCTCGCCGCCGGGGACACGTTTCGCGCTGCGGCGCGCGAGCAGTTGCAGGCCTGGGGCGAGCGCAACAAGGTGAGCGTCATCGCGCAGGAATCGGGTGACCCGGCGGCGGTGATTTTTGACGCCATTTCGGCGGCGAAGGCGCGCGGCATCGACGTCGTCCTCGCCGATACCGCCGGCCGCCTGCCGACGCAACTGCACCTCATGGAGGAGATCGCCAAGGTCAGGCGCGTCATCCAGAAAGCCGACCCGACCGCGCCGCACGAGACGCTGCTCGTGCTCGACGCCAATTTCGGCCAAAACGCGCTGCAACAGGTCGTGGCCTTCGACAAGTCGATCGCCGTCAGCGGCCTGATCGTCACCAAGCTCGACGGCAGCGCCAAGGGCGGCGTGCTGGCGGCGATTGCCCGCCAATGCCCGAAGCCGATCCGCTTCATCGGTGTCGGCGAAGGCATCGACGACCTGCGCCCGTTCAACGCGCGCGAGTTTGTCGATGCGCTTTTTGAGTGAACCGCTTTCGACGCAGAGGGCGCAGAGAAAAGGCACGCGAGTGTACAACCCTGTTTGTGTCTTTCTTAACCCGCTTTTCTCGCTGTGTACGCTGTGCCTCTGTGGTCACTGTGTTCTCTGCTTTGAATAAGGCTGCCTAAGTGATCTCCGCCAGCGCCTTATGCAAGCGCTATCCGGAAGGCCGTCAGGCGCTCGCTGACCTGAGCTTCGCCATCGGCGCCGGCGAGATGGTGTTCATCACCGGCCACTCGGGCGCCGGCAAGTCGACGCTGTTCCGGCTGCTCGCGGCGATCGAGCGACCGACCTCGGGCAGCATCGTCATCAACGGTCAAAACCTCGCGGCGCTGAGAAAAAGCGCCATCCCGTACCTGCGCCGCAGCTTCGGCCTGATTTTCCAGGACCAGAAGCTGCTGTTCGATCGCAGCGTCCTCGAGAACGTGCTGCTGCCGCTGGCCATCGTCGGCCTGCCGGCGAAGGAAGCCGGCCGCCGCGCGCGCGCCGCGCTCGACAAGGTCGGCCTCGGCGGCCGCGAGAACGCGCAGCCGATCGCGCTCTCGGGCGGCGAACAGCAGCGCCTGGCGATCGCCCGCGCCGTCGTGAACCGGCCGGCGATCCTCCTCGCCGACGAGCCGACGGCTAATCTCGACAGCGACTCGGCAGCCGGCATCTTCGACATCTTTCGCGCCTTCCACGCGGTCGGCGTGACGCTCGTTATCGCCACCCACGACGAGCAGTCAATGGCGCGCTTCCCGGCGCGCGTTCTGCGCCTCGAACACGGGCGGCTGGCCGGAGAGCGCCCATGAACGCCTTTTTCGCCCAGCACCGCGACGCGCTGCACAGCGCGCTGCGCCGGCTGCTCGCGACGCCGCTCGGCAGCGTGCTGTCGCTGATGGTCATCGGCGTCGCGCTGGCCCTGCCGGCGGCCGGCTGGGTCGTCCTCGACAATCTGCGCAGCGTCGCCGGCAACGTCTCGGGAACGCAACAGTTGTCCGTCTTCATGGCGCTCGAGGCCAACGCGCGCGACGTCGCCGAGATCGACTCGCGGCTGCGCGCGGCGCAGGCCGGCGCCTGGCGCTTCGTCGCCAAGGACGACGCGCTGAAACACCTGCAGGCCGGCGAAGGGATGCGCGAGATCGTCGCCAGTCTGCCGAAAAACCCGCTGCCCGACGCCTTTGTCGTCGAACCGGACGATACGCGGCCCGAGGCGCTCGAACAGCTCGCCAAAAGCATCGCCGACTGGCCCAAGGTCGCCCACGTCCAGCTTGACTCGGCGTGGGTCAAGCGCTTTGACGCCTTCCTGCGCATCGGCAAGCTGGCCATCGCACTGCTCGCGGCGCTGTTCGGCGGCGCGCTCGTCATCGTCACCTTCAATACCATCCGCCTGCAGATTCTCGCGCAGTCCGCCGAGATCGAAATCGCCAAGCTGATCGGCGCCACCGACGCCTTCATCCGCCGGCCGTATCACTACTACGGTGCGCTGCAGGGCGCGTTCGGCGGCCTCTTTGCGGCGCTGCTGGTCAGCCTCGGCGCGCTGTGGCTCGCCGAACCGGTCGGCGAACTCGTCGCGCTCTACAGCGGCGGTTTCGTCGTGCGCGGTCTGACGCCAACCCATGTCGCGGCGCTTGCGGCGATTGGCGCCGCCCTGGGCTGGCTGGGTGCGCAGCTCTCGGTCGCCATCCACCTGCGGCGCGTCGCCTGACGACGAGAGGTCGCCGCCGTCGCCCGTCTGCCAGTCCACTTCAAGCGCGCCGCAAACGCGCTGCAAGCACGCCAGATATAGCGCGCCGTCATTGAACTCGAGGCGCCCCCGATGCTCTAAAATTTTTCCAGACCAAGGACCATCATGAGCCAATACCCCATCGCCGTCATCGTCGGTAGTTTGCGCGCCGATTCCTTTAATCGCCGGCTGGCCAGGGCGCTCGCCAAACTGGCCCCGGCCGATTTTTCTTTTAGCGAACCCGAAATCGGCGACCTGCCGCTCTACAACCAGGATCAGGACGCCAGTCCGCCAGCCGCGGTCACGCGCCTCAAAGAGGAGATCCAGGCCGCGCGCGGCGTCATTTTTGTGACGCCGGAATACAACCGTTCACTCCCCGGCGTGCTTAAAAACGCCATCGACCACGCGTCGCGTCCTTACGGCAAGAGCGCCTGGGCCGGCATACCGGCCGGTGTCATCGGCGTTTCTGTGGGCGCCGTCGGAACCGCCGTCGCCCAGCAGCACCTGCGCACGATTCTCGCGTACCTCGACATGCCGACCCTCGGCCAGCCGGAAGCCTTTATCCAGATGAAAGAAGGGTTGTTCGACGCGAGCGGCGAAATTGGCGGCGACAGCCGCAAGTTTCTGCAGAACTGGATGGACCGCTACGTCGCCTGGGTGAAAAAACACGCGGCGTGAACCGCGCCGGACAAGGATTGACACGATCGGGATTGACACGATCGGCCGCCCCCCACTGGAGATGCGATGAAGCAAGTCGAGCTGACTGACGATGAAAAAGTGCCGGCGCTCGGCATGGGCACCTGGAACATGGGCGACCGGCCGGCGACGCGCGCGGCCGAGTTGCGCAGCCTGCGGCGCGGCGTCGAACTCGGCATGGGGCTCATCGATACGGCCGAAATGTACGGTGAAGGCGCCGCCGAAGCACTCGTCGGCGAAGCGATCGCTGGCCACCGTGACGAGGTCTTCCTGGTCAGCAAAGTCTATCCGCACAACGCCACGGCGCGCGGAACGATCGCCGCCTGCGAGCGCAGTCTGGCACGCCTGGCGACCGACCGGATCGACCTGTATCTGCTCCACTGGCGGGGCGCAGTGCCTTTCGCCGAAACGATACAGGCCTTCGAGACGCTCGTCGCCCAAGGCAAGATTCGCCAGTGGGGAGTGAGCAATCTCGATTGCAGCGACCTTGCCGAACTCGTCGCGACGCCGGGTGGCGATCGGCTGGCGACCAATCAGGTGCTCTACAACCTGTCGCGCCGCGACATTGAATGGGACCTGCTGCCGTGGTGTGCGCAGCGCGGCATTCCGCTCATGGCGTATTCGCCGATCGAACAGGCGGCGCTGCTGCGCGAACCGCGTCTCGCCGCGCTCGCCGCGCAAACCGGTCGCTCGGCGGCGCAGTTGGCGATCGCCTGGATCGTCGCGCGCGACGCTGTGATCGCCATCCCGAAAGCCGGCAATCCGGCGCACGTCGAGGAGAACTTCGCCGCGCTCGAGCGCCCGCTCGAGGCCGACGTACTCGGCGCGCTCGATGCGATTTTTCCGCCGCCCAAAAAGGCTACGCCGCTCGCCATGTTGTGATCGCCCGCTACGCCTTCAGGGCACAGTCGGAAATGCATCCGCTCGGCGCCCGACCCCGCACGCGAAAACTTTAAGGCCGCCCGGTCATCCACCGCGGTCATTGCGCGTTGCCCGGTGACCGAAATTTAGGGCTGGACGAATTAGCCGCCTGGCACTAAAGTCGCGCCAAACCTCGGCCGGCGTCACCCGCTCGAGGGCATCGGGAAAGTTGGCAATGATGAAATTCGCCCGCGTTTGGGAAAGCGGTATACGGCTCAAATACGCACCCCTCAAATGGTCGAACTGGTACTTCGCCGTCCTCAAGCTGGTGGGCGCTCTGCTGCTCTTGTTGATCGTCGCGCTGTTCTTGCTCTTGCGTCAGAACGAGACGGATGAGCAGCGTGCCGCACTGATCGCCGACGTGCTCTGGCTCGAGCAGAGCGTGAATTTCGCACTCGAAGGAACCACCGAGCAGGTCCGGCAACTGGCTGACGACCTCGGCCGGGAGAAGAACCAGCAATCGCTTTTCGCCTTACGCAGCCGCAACGTCATGAAGAGTAGCCCCGGCCTCGAGGGACTCGTCTGGCTCGATGCGTCGGCACGGCTGATCGATGCGACGCCGACGCACAAAATCGTTCGCCGGGGTTACAACGGGCTTTCCGACAATCCACTCGCCGAGTCGCAGGCGCGGGCGATTGAAATGGCCAACAAACTCGGCAAATCGATCTACACCGACGCCTATCGCTCGGCGGAAAAGACGCAGTTCGAGGTTTACGCGCCGATATTCGAAGACGGCCAGTATCGCGGCGCGCTGGTCAGCGTTTATTCGTTCAACGCGCTGCTGCAGCACATCGTTCCCTGGTGGTTCGCCGAAAAATACCAGGTGAATATTCTCGACAGCAACGGCGTTTTGCTGGCCAGCAAATCTAAAATCCGCACCGTGTCGTCGACGATCAACTACACGATCCCCTTCGACCCGCCCGGTTACGGCATGGAGCTGCAGATCACGGCTTATCGCAGCGCCGGCAATCTGGCGCCGATGCTGATCAAGACGCTGATCATCACCCTTGCCGCGGCGATGTTTTTCAGCCTGTGGGCGATGCGCGGCCACATCAAGCGCCGACTCGCCGCCGAGCAGGCCTTGCGTTCGGAAACCGCCTTCCGCAAGGCGATGGAAGACTCGCTGACCGTCGGCATGCGGGCGCGCAACCGCCAGGGGCGGACCACCTACGCCAATGCGGCTTTTTGTCGAATGGTCGGCTACGCTGCCGACGAGTTGATCGGCGCCGCCTTGCCGGCCCCTTACTGGGCGCCCGAGGAAGTTCAGAAGGCTTTGTCGTTCCAAGATAGGGTGATGGCCGGCAAGGCACCGCAGGAAGGATTGGAAATGCGCTTCAAGCGCAAGGATGGCACCTTGTTTGACGCGCTGATTTACGAAGCACCGCTGATCGACGCCGACGGTAAGCACGCCGGCTGGATGGCTTCGATCGTCGATATCACAGCGCGCAAACGCGCCGAAGAACTGGCCCGCCAGCAACAGGAGACGCTGCAGCTTCGCTCACGGCTGGTCTCCATGGGCGAGATGGCGTCAACGCTGGCGCACGAACTCAACCAACCCCTGGGGGCAATCTCCAGTTACAACGCCGGCTGCCTGAACAAGCTGAGTTCGGGCAATTTCGTGACCAGCGAGATCGAGGCAGCGCTCGTGAAACTCGGCGTTCAGGCTGAACGCGCGGGACGTGTCATCCATCGGGTTCACGAATTTGTGCGCAAGAGCGAACCGAAGCTCGCGCTGTGCAATTTCGCCGAAGTAATCAACGACTCGATCGCGCTGATCGAATTGAGCGCCCGCCTTTCCCGCGTGCGCATCGTTGCCGACATCGCCGACGGCGGTGCGCAGTCGATCGCCGATCGCCTGATGATCGAACAGGTTCTGATCAATCTCATGCGCAACGGCATCGAGGCGATGAGCGACACGGCACCGGCACAGCGGCAATTGACGATCGCACTCAAACAGGGTGACGAACAGATCGAGATTCGCGTTGCCGATCGCGGCTCGGGCATTGCTCCAGCCGTCAAGGAGAAGCTGTTTGCGCCCTTTTTCTCGACCAAGGTCGAGGGCATGGGGATGGGGCTCAACATCTGCCGTTCGATCATCGAGTTTCACCACGGCAGATTGTGGGTCGAGGACAACCCGGAAGGCGGTACAATTTTCGCTTTTTCACTGCCCTTCGATCAACCATGACCCCGCGTGTATATATCGTCGATGACGACGAGGCGATTCGCGATTCGCTCGCCTGGCTGTTGCAGTCGCGCGGCATCGAGAGCGTCGCCTACGCGTCCGCCAGCGCCTTTCTCGACGCCTGCGACGCCACGCTCGCCGGCTGCATCGTGCTCGACGTGCGTATGGAGGAGATGGGCGGGTGCGAACTGTTTGAGCGACTGCTTGAGCGAGCGTGCCCGTTGCCGGTTATTTTCCTCACCGGCCACGGCGACGTTCCGATGGCGGTTTCGATGCTGAAGAACGGCGCCTTCGATTTTGTCGAGAAGCCGTGTAACAATAACGAACTCGTTGACCGGGTGATCGCAGCCTTGCAACGCGATGCGGCGCGCCGCCAGTCGGCTGCTTCGAACGCGTCGCTCAATTTACTGCTCAACGAGCTATCGGCGCGCGAACGACAGGTGATGGAAAGGATTCTCGCCGGCAAACCGAACAAGGTGATCGCCGTCGAATTGCACCTGAGCATGCGCACTGTCGAAGTTCATCGTTCCAGCCTGTTTACCAAAATGCGGGTCAGAACGGCGGTTGAACTGGCGCAGACGCTCGCCGCGTTGTCGGGGAAACCCGCTATTTGATTCACCCTGGCCGGTCAAGACGGCCAATCCCCCTAATGAAAAAGTCGCTTGGATGGTCGCCCGACTTTGCTGGAACAAGGAGAAGTTGACGTGGATGAAACGGAAATAGTGTCGCGCATGGTGATTCTGGTCGCCGCATGGCTGGCCATGGTCGCCTTGACGGTTTTGGCGATTGGACTGGAGCGTAAACGCGCGTGGTTCCGCCAGCGCGACCTGTCCAAGAGTTTTTTGAATCGGCGCGGCTTCCTCGGCGAGTTTATCCATCTCGGATACCCGTGCACGCGCGAAGGATGGCTGATCTGGACCATTTTCATGACCGTGATCGTTATCAGCACGTACTTCACCTTATTCGCTTGAGGTGGTGCGCGGCAGGCCAAGGCGCGGTCGCCGCGGGGTGATGCGCGGCGCGTTCGCCGGGCGCCGGCGCTCATCGTCGGCGCGGGTCATCGTGACGTCGCGGCGATTGCGCAGGGTCAGTGAGTGCGCCCTGCCGGGCGCACCAAAAAAAACGTGGCTCCCATCGGGAGCCACGTTGCATTGAAACGACGGACGAGTGATCAGCCGAGACGCGAGATGAAGTAACCCGCGCAGATCGCCGTGCCGATGACGCCGGAAACGTTCGGTCCCATGGCGTGCATGAGCAGGAAGTTCTGCTTGTCGTACTGCGCACCGACGACCTGCGAAACGCGGGCGGCCATCGGAACGGCCGACACGCCTGCCGAACCGATCAAAGGATTGATCGGATTGCCCGGCGAGAGCTTGTTCATCAGCTTGGCGAGCAGCACGCCGCCAGCCGTCGAGAAGCCGAAGGCGACGACGCCCATGACGATAATCATCAGCGTCTTCGGGTTCAGGAAGTTCTCTGCTCCCATGGTCAAACCGACCGACGTACCGAGGAAGATCGTCGTGACGTTGATGATCTCGTTCTGTGCCGATTTGGTCAGACGATCGACGACACCCGATTCGCGCATGATATTGCCGAGCATGAGCATGGCAACGAGTGCGGAGGCCGGCGGAACGACGAGGATCACGGCGACCATCACCACCACGGCGAAGATGATGCGCTCGAGCTTGCCGACCGGACGCAGGGTCTTCATGCGGATCCTGCGTTCGGCGTCGGTCGTCAGCAGCTTCATGATCGGCGGCTGGATGAGCGGCACGAGCGACATGTAGCAATACGCGGCGACGGCGATCGGCCCGATCAGATGCGGCGCGAGCTTGTTGGCCGTGAAGATCGACGTCGGACCGTCAGCACCGCCGATAATGCCGATCGAAGCGCCTTCGCCGGGCGTAAACACCCCGCTCATGACGGCGACGAACATGGTCATGAAAATCCCCAGTTGCGCCGCGGCGCCAAGCAGCAGCGTGCGCGGGTTGGCGATCAGCGGACCGAAGTCGGTCATCGCGCCCACACCGAGGAAGATGATCGGCGGGAACAGTTCGAGGTGGATACCCTGCGAGATGTAGTAATACAGCCCGCCCGGCACGTGCACCAGATTATCGACGAAGGGCTCGTTGAGAACGCCCTCGGTCGGGATGTTCGCCAGCAGCGCGCCAAAGGCGATCGGCAGGAGCAGTAGCGGTTCGTAATCCTTGACGATGGCCAGGTAGAAGAGAACCACACAGACCGCCCACATGATCATCATGCCGACGGTGATGTGCTGGAACCCTGTTGACTGGGTCATCATCAGCATGAATTGCTCAATGATTCCGGACATGGGTGACCTCAGCTCAGTTGGATCAGAACCTGGCCTTCGACCACTGCATCACTTTCCTTGACAAGGATAGAGGCAACGGTTCCGGCGCAGGGGGCGTAGACGGGCGATTCCATCTTCATCGCGTCGAGAACAAGCAGTTCCTCGTCCTGGGCCACTTGCTGGCCGACCGTGACGCGAACCTTGAAGACGAGGCCCGGCATCGGGCTCGTTACCGACTGGCCGCCGGCCAGCGGCGCGACCGGAGCCGCAGCCGGTGCAGCAGCCGGGCTCGGTACCGAGACTGGCGCAGAAACCGATGCAGAAGCTGGAGTAAAAGCGGCGGGCGCCGCAGCGGCGACCGGAGCGCCGGCACTGGCCGGAGTATCCATCGACTCGACGCCGACTTCGTAGGTTTTGCCTTGCAGGGTGATTTTGAGCATTTTCATAGCGATATCCTTCTCAACTGAGCTTGTGTGAATTGTGGAGGCCGACGCGGCCCTGCAGCGACCAGGACCAGTCCATACTGTCCATGGGGCGAAACCTGACGACGCTGACGTGCTTCCCGAGTTGTTCCGACGCGGCAACGGCAAGCAGTATTACGAGTTCCTGGTCGGACAGGCCGGGATGAATCCCGCCCGCCGCGAGCGCTGGAACGCTTGCCACCGCCGGTCTGCTTTCAACCGGGGCTAGTGGAGCTGCTTTTTTTTTTCCGTGGTACTGGTCAGGCGCTACGGTCTTGAGAATCCAGGATATCAGGTAGCACATGACGGTCAGACCGCCGAGTACGACGAAGACGACCAGCAGACCGGTCATCTGGAACTCGATCATCTGACCGATCGTCTCGTTGGCGGAAAAGCCGCCCTTGCCGACGACGTTTGCCGCCGCAACCGTAGAATCCTTGACCGCAACCGCTGTATCCTGCAGCGCGGCAACGACAACCGGGAGAGTAGTGTTTAGGCTCATAGAGGAATCAATCCATGTTTTTTCGGAGGACGCGTCACGCGCTTGGTCAGCGAAATGCGCAGGGCAAGAGCGAGCTTGCTGCGCGTTTCCGACGGAGCGATGACATCGTTGATCATGCCGTTTTCAGCCGCCTGGTAGGGCGAAGCGAATTCGTCGCGGTACTTGGCGATGAGTTCGGCTTCCTTGGCCTTGGGGTCTTCGGCGGCGTCCATTTCCTTCTTGTAGATCACGCGCACCGCGCCTTCGGCGCCCATGACGGCGATTTCGGCGGTCGGCCAGGCGTAAACGAAGTCGGCGCCGAGGTCCTTCGAGCACATCGCGAGATACGCGCCGCCGTAGGCCTTGCCGAGGATGATGGTGATTTTCGGAACGGTCGCTGCCGAGTAGGCGAAGAGAAGCTTGGCACCGTGGCGGATGATACCGCCGCGTTCCTGCGCGAGACCCGGCATGAAGCCCGGAACGTTGACCAGGTTCACCAGCGGGACGTTGAAGGCGTTGCAGAAGCGGATGAAGCGCGCGCCCTTGTCGGAGGAATCGACGTCGAGCGTTCCGGCCTTGACCGTCGGCTGGTTGGCGATGATACCGACGACCATGCCTTCGACGCGCGCGAAGCCGACGACGATGTTCTTGGCAAACTCGCGCATGACTTCGAGGAAGTCGGCGTTATCAACGATGCGATCGATGACCTTGTAGACGTCGAGCCCGGCCTTGGTGCCTTCGGGGACGAGGTCGTTGAGGGTTTCATCGATCGTACTGGTGATCTGCGCCGGGATGCGGTGCGGCGGGTCCTGCATATTGTTCGACGGCAGGAAGGAGAGCAGTCTGCGCGCGATATCGAGCGCATGCTTGTCGTCGTTGGCGATGAAGTGGATGTTGCCGCTCACCGAAGCGTGGGCGTCGGCCGTACCAAACTGCTCGATCGGAGCCACTTGGCCCGTCGCCGCCTTGATCACGTCCGGACCGCAGATGAACATCTGCGAGTTCTTCTTCGTCATGATCAGGAAGTCCATCAGCGCCGGGCTGTACGCCGCGCCGCCGGCACAGGGGCCGGCAATGATGGCGATCTGCGGAACCAGGCCGGACAGCGCAACGTTGCGGTAGAACACCTGACCGTAACCGGACAGCGAATGCACCGCTTCCTGGATGCGCGCGCCGCCCGAGTCGTTGATGGCGACAACCGGCATACCGAGGTTGGCCGCCGTGTCCATCATGTCGCACATCTTCTGCGAATGCATGCGGCCAAGCGAACCGCCCGAGACGGTGAAGTCCTGCGAGTAGGAAGCGACCGGACGGCCATCGACGTTGCCAATGCCGGTCACGATGCCGTCGCCCGGCAGGCGCTTGCCTTCTAGGCCAGGCGTCGCGTGGTTAACATGCATGCCCGATTCCTGGAACGAGCCGCTGTCGTACAGACAATCGAGGCGCTCGCGTGCAGTGAGCTGACCCTTCTGGTGACGCTTGGCGAGCTTGTCAAGACCTCCGCCAGCTTCTGCCTCGGCGCGGCGCGCTTCCAGCTGTTCCAACAACTCTTTACGTATTGCCATTAACTACTCCTTGGCTAATTCACAATGCAAAAAAAATCTGTCCGCGCCCCGCGCTAAGCGCAGGCCGGTCGTTCGATAGTTGGCAGGACGAGGATTGCCGCTTGAGGGCCTGTCAATTTCTTTCGAGTGAAACCCAAAGCGACTGCCTTGGGTTTCCTCGATTTACAGCGGCATCCATCTTACACGATCCCTGCCGCCCCGTGGGGCCGGGGCATCAGCAGACCTTACTTGACCACCAGGGCGAACGGCCAGACCAGCGGGATGACGATGACCGAGATGATGAAGCATACGACCACCAGTCCGCTACCGGCCTTGACGTAATCCATGAACTTGTAGCCGCCCGGCCCGAGGACCAGCGTGTTCGGCGGCGTGCCGACCGGCGTGGCGAAGGCGCACGAGGCGGCAATGGCGATGGCCATCATCACGGCGTACGGGCTGACGCCCAGGCCCTTGGCGATGCCGATGCCGATCGGCGCGAGCAGCGCGGTGGCCGCGGTGTTCGACATGAACTGCGTCAGGCCGCAGGCGAGTGCGAAGAGCACCGCCGTGACGACCATCGGGCTCGGCGTGCTGCCCATCAGGCCGACGACCCATTCGGCGATCAGCTTGCCGGCGCCGGACTTGTCCATCGCCGTAGCGATCGGCAGCATGCCGGCGAACAGGAAGATCGTCACCCAGTCGATGCCGCGATAGGCGTCTTTTTCGTTGATGCACTTGGTGATCACGAGGAACAGCGCGCCGATTGTTGCAGCGACTTCGAGCGGGAAGGACTTGATATCGAGCGCCATGACGACGACGACCATCAGCAGCGTCAGGCCGGTGATCCACTGCTTGGCGACGCTGGTCGTGCCAGCTTTGGCTTCAGCGGCGGCGGCGGCATCGACGTCGGAACTGACGGCGCCGGCGGCGGGCAGGAAGTGCTTGCCGATGAACACCATGTAAAGGATGCCGGCGAGGGTCAGCGGAATGCCGATCCAGGCAAACTCGAAGAAGCCGAACGGCGTCAGCCCGGCGGCTTTCAACGCGCCGGCAGCGATGATGTTGGGCGGCGTGCCGACCAGCGTGATCGTTCCGCCCAGACCGGCGGCGAAAGCGAGCGGCATCATCTGACGATTGACCGATATTCTCGAAACGGCGCAGATGCCGGCGACGACCGGGATCAGGCAGGCGGTGGTCGCCGTATTCGAAGTGACCGACGAAAGGCCGGCGGCGGCGACCATGGTGCCGACCATCAGCGAGTTTTCACCGGTTCCGGTGACGCGCACCACGGCTTCGCCCATTTTCTGCGCCAGCCCGGTATGGAACATCGCCGCGCCGACGACGAACATCGCCGCAAAAAGAACGACTGTTGAGTTGGAAAGACCCGAGAAAACCTGGTTCATCGGGATGATCCCGAGAACGCCGACGGCGATCGCGCCGGCCATAGCCGTAACGGCCAGCGGCAAGAGCTCGGTGACGAAGAAAAATGCGACGACAGCTAAAACAATTAGCGTCAATACAGCGTTGCTCATGCTGACCCCTCTATGTGTATTGTGAGCAGAACGGGAGAGAACGGTAGCCATCAAGCCGGCTTGCCGACTCGGTGATGACCTGTTTTCTCTCCAGCGAGTGCAGTGGAATAAACCAACCAAGCCAAAGAAAACGTGCGGACTATGGCAAGAAATACAGACCGTTACAATTGTGGAAAACCACAGTCAGCGCGTTGTTGCCAGATCGTCGCCAGCGCCGCCAGATTGCCGCCACCCTCGCCGCTGCCCGACCGTACCCGACCGGAACCGGCGTACGGAACAGGTCAGGCCGATGCGCAGCGCCGATCGCTGCCCGATGGGGAGCCGGCGCTGACGGCGCAGGCGGGGGCGCGCGGGCCCGAAGAACTCACTGCCCGCGGCTTTTCAGTTGCGCCTGGTCAAATCCCGTTTCGGCGTAGATCGCTGAAATGACGCCTGGACCGATACGCGCGGCCATTTCGGCGTGCGTCGCGAGCAGCACCCGCTTGAATTCGGCGCGCTCGCTGTCGCTCGGCGTGTGAATCTTGATCTTGCCGCTGGCGCGCATCTTCGCCAGGGCGTTGGCGTTTTCTTCATGGGCGATCCGGTTGGCGTAAATCGTCGCCTCCTTCATCGCCTGCTCGAGTTGGCTGCGGATGACCGACGGCAAGCTCTGCCAGTATTTCTGGTTGGTCACCACGGCATAGCCCAGGTAGCCATGCCGGGTCAGCGTCATGTGTTTCTGTACCTCATACATCTTCTGCGTGTAGAGGTTGGAGTGCGGGTTTTCGGTGCCGTCGACGACGCCGGTCTTCAATCCTCTGTAAACCTCGGAAAAGGCCATGACCTGCGGGCGGGCGCCGAGGGCGCGCATCTGCGCTTCGATCGCTTTCGACGGCTGTATCCGCATTTTGAGCCCGCGGAAATCTGCCGGCTTGAGCAGCGGCGTATTCGCCGAAAACGATTTGAAGCCGTTATCCCAGAAAGCCAGACCCTTGATGCCCTTGGCTTCAAGATCGCCGAGCAAGGCTTCGCCGAGCGGCCCCTGCGTTACCTTATGCAATTTCTCGACGCTGTCGAAAATGTACGGCAGATCGAAGACTTCGAATTCCTTGAGGCCCAGCGGGCCGAGCTTGGCAAGGGCCGGAGCAAGCATGTGCACGGCGCCGAGTTGCAGAGCCTCCAATTCCTGCTTGTCTTTGTACAGCGTCGAGTCGGGATACACCTCGACCATGACTTTATTGCCCGTCAGCTCGGCGGCCCGCTTGGCGAAAAACTCGGCGGCCTTGCCTTTGGGCGTGTCAACGGAAACCACGTGGCTGAACTTGATGACGATCGGTTCGTCTGACCGGGCCGCGGACGAAAGCCCGGCAAGCAGTACCACCAGCACGCCGCCGAGATGCCACCTGGAAATCTGCACTTTTTTGCAGCGGAACGGGGTCATGGCAGCGAACCTGAGCGCGGTTGGGGAAACTTCCACGCTAGCAGCAATGGCGCGCGCGAAACATTGTGGAAACCCGCAGCTTGATCGGCTGGTTTCCTTGGCAACCTGCGCGGTCAAGCCCCGCGCAGCACGCCATCCTGTGCAGCGGATTACAAATCGGTACAAGAAACCGCTCCCGCTCTTTAGCACTCGCGGTTGTCGAGTGCTAAAATCGCGGTAACTTGAGCCACGGAGGAGATATGGCAAACGCTCTCACTTTCCCGACGATCTCTGCGCTAGGCAACCTCGACGCTTATATCCACGCGGCGAAGCGGTTCCCGCTGCTCAGCGAGGCCGACGAGTTTCGTCTGGCCCGGCAGTTTCGCGACGAAGCCGATGTCGACGCGGCGCGTCAGCTCGTCCTCTCGCACCTGCGGCTGGTGATCTCGATTGCCCGCGGTTACCTCGATTACGGCCTGCCGCACGCCGACCTGATCCAGGAAGGCAATATCGGCCTGATGAAGGCCGTCAAGCGCTTCGACCCGGAGCGCGGCGTCCGCCTGGTGTCGTTCGCGATGCACTGGATCAAGGCCGAAATCCACGAATACGTGCTGAGAAACTGGCGCATGGTCAAGGTCGCGACGACCAAGGCGCAGCGCAAGCTGTTCTTCAATCTGCGCAGCATGAAGCCGAGCAGCGACACGCTGAGCCGCGACCAGGTCGCCGACATCGCGCATCAACTGAGCGTCAAGGCGACAGAAGTCGTCGAAATGGAAACGCGCTTTTCGGGCCACGACATGGCGCTCGAACCCGGCCACGACGACGACGATGCCTTCGCGCCGATCGCCTATCTCGAGGACAACCGCGGCGAACCGACACGCGTTCTCGAAGCGCGCGCGCGCGACCATTTGCACGGCGCCGGGCTGCAGTCGGCACTCGCCGGCATCGACGAGCGCAGCCGGCGTATCGTCGAAGCGCGCTGGCTCGCCGACGAACCGGCGACGCTGCACGAACTGGCCGGTGAATTCGGTGTTTCGGCTGAACGAATCCGCCAGATCGAAGCCAAGGCCATGCAAAAAATGCGTACCAGCCTGGCGCCGCTCGTGGCCGACGCCTGACCCGCCGCACGCTCGTACGATCCGTGCCGCCCCGCTCCGGGCGGCATTTTTTTCAGGACCATTCAAATCGCTGGCAGGCAAGGCCGGCGAGCGCCGCAGCAGGGCGCGGCAAAGCTGCCATAATACGGGCCACGCCCTATCATTGCTGGCCGCCGCCGAAAACGAGCATGCCCAAGTCCGCAGAAGAAATAGCCCGCGAAACCGGTTTTTCGGTGACCACCGTCCGCCTGGTGATCTACGGTCAGGCGGAAAAATACCGCATCAGCGCGCGCACCCGGCAGACCATCGAGGACTACATCGCGATTCACGGTTATTCGGTCAACCACGCGGCGCGCAGCCTCAAACTCAACCGCAGCGAAACGATCGGTTTTGTCGTTCCGGACCTGGCCAACGTTTTTTTTGCGCGGGTGATCGCCGAACTCGAAATCCTCTGCCGCAAGCGCAACCTGCTGCTGCTCACCGTCGCTTCGCACGAGGACCCAGAACTCGAAAACCGGGCGATCGCCAGCCTGCTCGCGCGCGGCGTCGACGGCCTCGTGCTGGCGCCCTGCCAGCCGACGACGCCAGCGCAACTGCGCAAGAGGCGGGTGCCGATCGTGCTCTTTGACCGCAACTACAGCCCCATGCACTACCCGACGGTACTCAGCGACAACGTCCGCGGCGGCGTCGAACTGACGCGCAAAATGCTCGAAGTCGCCGCCGCGCCCTGCCATTTCCTGTGTGGGCACGCGCAATCGCCGAGCATCACCGACCGCATCGGCGGTTTCAGCGCGGCCTGCGCCGACCTCGGGATCGTGGGCAGCGACAGCCTGATTCGCCGCGACGACGACGACAGTGCGCGCGCTGGGCGCACGATGATGAGCGCGCTGATCGACGCCCTCGGCGCCGCGCCGCAGGCTTTCATGTGCTCGTCGCTGCTCGTCCTCGAAGGCGCGCTGCAGCAGATCAAGGCGCAGATCGGGAAGATCGACAAGGCGCTCGTCATCGGGACGTTCGACGACCACACGATGCTCGATCTGCTGCCCAACCGCGTTCTCTCGGTCAGGCAGGACGAAGCGGCACTCGCGCAACGCCTGTTCGCCCGGCTGATCGAGCCGACCGGTCGGGCGCCCGGCGCGCCCGACGTCGTCGCCAGCGAACTGATCAGCCGCAATCTCTAGCCGCCTGCCGCCGGTTTCCGTTTCGAGCGAGAAAACCCGCCAGGCTGCTGGCCGCTACAGCGCGGCGATCTTGGCGCGCATGTCGTCACTACCGGCGATGACCTTGTCGAGGATCGCGTCGAGCGCCCAGAAGCGCTCGCGCACGTCGAAAGTGATCGTCCGGCTGCTGATCGAGGCAAAGGTGCCGATGCGCTGGTGGTACATCTTGGCCAGAACGGGATAGCCGAAGGCTTCGGATAGCGCGGCAAGAACGAGGAAGGTGGACAGTTCGCCGGCCAGCGCCGGATGCTGCGCCCCGGCGGTATACAGCCACTGGTAGAGGTCGGGGTGGAAGTTGGTGAACACGCCGTTGAAGCCGCGCGAACCGGCTTTCATCGCCTCCCAGGCGATCGCCGCGTTGGCGTTGAGGATGGCAAGCGGCGTCCCGACGGTGAGTGTGACGCGGCGCTTGACCGTCGCAAGGTCGCAGGACACGTCTTTCAAGAGGACGAAGCGCTCGCTATCGAGGCAAAAACGCAGCTCGTCGTCGGAGAGCAGGCGGCGGTACGGCGCCGGGCATTCGTAGAGGCCGAGCGGCATGTCGCCCGGCAGGCGATCGAGCAACCACTGCAGGTTGCCGAGGAAAGTCGCGCTGCCGCGGTTCTTCGGATCGAGATGGTTGGTCACCAGCACGACGCCGTCGGCACCGGTGCGCGCGGCGGCCAGCAACTCTTCGAGCTGGCCGTGCGGATCGTCGCTGATATGGCCCGAGACGACGACCGGAACGCGGCCAGCCGCTTGCTTGACGACGAAAGCGCCGAGCGCGGCGCGTTCGGCGAGCGAAAGGAACTGCATCTCGCTCGACTGGCATACCGCGAACAGGGCATCGGCGCCGTTGGCGATATACCACTCGACGAGCCGCTCGAGTCCGGCGTAGTCGATCTCGCCGGAATCGAGAAACGGCGTGATCATCACCGGGATGATGCCCTCGATTTTCTTTGCGCGCATTGCGTCGGTCCTTGATAATCAGCGGTCGTCACCTGCTAAAAGGTGACAGCACGCCGCAGTGTAAAAGCAAAGGTGCGGCGTTTCAAGCCGGGATGGCGGGCGCTGCGTACACCGCATGAGTCTGCCCGCCCGACGCCACCCTCGACGCAAAACAGCAGTAGACACCGGTCGCGCCACGAGGATAGATTTGCGCCGGCTGCGCACGTTTTAGTTGTCGGCCGACATCAATTTTCGAAAGTCCACATGAATCGGGTTCTTGTCATCGGCAGCGTCAATATGGATCTGGTCGTCGAAACCAGCCAGTTCGCGGCGCCCGGCGAAACGGTTCTCGGCCGGCATTTCGCGACTTTTCCCGGCGGCAAGGGCGCCAACCAGGCGGTCGCCGCCCGCCGCCTCGGCGCCGAGGTGGCGATAATCGCCTGCGTCGGCAAGGACGCGTTCGGCAGCGAACTCATCGAGCGCCTCAAAGACGAGGGAATCGACACCCGCCACGTGCGCGTTGCCGGGCACGCGGCGACCGGCGTCGCCGCCATCACGGTGAGCAACGCGGAAAATGCCATCGTCGTCGTCCCTGGCGCCAACCACGAACTGAGCGGCGAAGATATTTCCCAGGCCGAAACGGCATTTTCCGCAGCCGACGTCGTCCTCTGCCAACTCGAAATCCCGCTGGCGACCGTTGCTGCGGCCGCCACACTCGCTGCGCAGTACGGCAAACCCTTCGTTCTCAATCCGGCGCCGGCGATGCGCCTGCCGCCAGCCCTGCTCGAGCGCGTCAC
>JBBRXI010000003.1:0-34611 GCA_038248575.1 Burkholderiales bacterium
ACTGGGCCGCGAGGTGCAAATCGAAGCGCCGTTCGCGATTCGCTTCATCGGTCACTTGCGCGTACGCGCCGAACAGTTCCGTATTGGCCCAGCGCCCGTCGCGCCGACATTGGATGGTCGTTCACTCGATTTGCTGCGCGCCAGTCAGTTGCGTTTGAGCGTCCCGTACACCACGCTTTTCTCCTTGATCGGGGAGAAAAAAAGTGACGGTGTGCCGGCCAAACGCCCGTTCATCCGCGTACTCGAGGTGGCGGCTCTCGAAGCGACGTTGCTGCGCGACGCCGACGGACACGCGAACTGGCGCTTCGGCACGCACGGCAAGGACGACAGCGAGAAAGAAAGCGCGCCGCTCGGGCTGCCAGAATTCGGTCGTCTGGCGCTCGGCAAGGCAGCGATTACCGTCGATGACGCGCTGAATCGTATTGACGTCCAGGCGACGGTCCAAACGGACGCCAATGTGGTTCCCGGAACCAATGGCAAGACCGCGGGGGTCGCGGCGAGCGCCCGCGGCCGTTACCAGGATCGCGACTTCTCGGCTCGTTTGTGGACCGATGGACTGCTGACGCTGGCCGACTCTGACACCAGCGCCCCGCCCGCCCCTCTGCGCCTCGAACTCAGGGCTGGAGCCAACGAAGTCGATTTCGACGGCCAGGCGAGTGACGTACTTCATCTCGCCGGGGTGACGGGAAGGTATCGCCTTGCCGGGCAGTCGCTGGCCAGCTTCGGCGGGGTTCTCGGGCTGACGCTGCCGACAACTGCCGCTTTCGCCATGCGCGGCACATTGGCCAAGGAGGGCGCCGTCTGGTCGACGGTAGTCAGCGAATTGACCGTCGGCAAGTCGCGGCTCAACGGTGAGTTCCGCTACGATCCGACGCTGTCGGTTCCCAAATTGAGCGGTCGGCTCGCTGGCGCCCTCCTCTCAATGCCGGATTTGGCACCGGCCGTTGGCGCGCCGCCAAAGGCGAATAATGGTGCTACGAAGGTAACGACCAGTGCAAGCCCGGCCAAGACGCCTCATCCCCGCGCTGTGCCGCGTTCCACCGACACCGGCGTCGCGCCTCGGGTTTTGCCTCAGCGAGCATTCAATACACCGTCGCTGGCCCGCATGGACGCCGACGTTACTGTCGCGCTCGAACAGTTTGACCTCGGCACCGCCACGCTCGCAAGAATTGCGCCCTTGCGCGCCCACGTCGTTCTTGAAAAGCAAGTATTGACGCTCGGCAACATCGTCGCGCGAACGGCGAGCGGCGAGGTGCTCGGTACGATTTCGTTCGACGCGCGGGACAAGACCCCGCTATGGAAGGCCGACCTCCGCTGGTCGGGCGTGCAACTCGAACGCTTCGTCAAGCCACGCGACGTCGCTGACCGCGATCGCGCGGGCGGCTATATCACCGGTACACTCGCCGGTCGGTCGCGGCTAGGCGGCAGCGGTACATCGACCGCCGCGATCCTCGCGACGCTCGACGGCGATGCCCAGATGTGGGTAAGCAACGGGACAATTTCACATTTTTTAATTGAGGTTTTTGGCTTGGACGTCGCCCAGGCCCTGGGTATGCTCGTCAGAGGCGACGCGTCGCTGCCCATGCGTTGTGCCGTTGCCTCGCTCAGCGTGCAGGACGGCACTATCCGGCCCGAGGTGGCAGTAATCGAAACAAGTGATAGCACCCTGCGCGTTACGGGAAACGTTTCGCTCGGCGATGAACGGCTCGGACTTGAATTTCGCGCACAGCCCAAGGACGTTTCTCCGATCAGCCTGCGTTCGCCGGTATTCGTACAGGGCACGTTTTCCGATCCGGAAATAAAGATCGACAAAACCACTGTTGGCATGCGCATCGTCGCCGCCGCAGCACTTGCCGCCGTCACGCCGCTGGCCAGCATTCTCGCGCTGATCGATCTCGGAGAAGGAGAAAAGAAAGTATGCCAAGACGCCGTCGAGCGGCTGCAGAGGGCCGCGCCACGGCCCACCCGAGCGCCTGCCCCCGGTGCCGGTCGCGGTAAATAGAGTGCGTGGCCGATTGAACGACTGCTCAGGCTTGGTCCGTTGAAGCCGGGCATTCGAGCTAAAGCGTTCCGGTCGGCAATGAGCCGGCCAAACGCCGTACCGTTTTGCCAATCCGGGCACGACACACGCGGCGCGTGGTGGGCACCTCGTTTGCTCACCTCGGGCAGGACCGAACATGCAGCTGAAATAATTTTGGTCGATCGGATGACTGGCAGCAGGTGAACTATTTTCTTGACTTCAAGGAGAGGACTACGCATGACGCAAATGGAACCCTCGATCTACGCGCGTGAGCCGGATGGCTCCTACCGGGCGAAACGCGAACCCGATATCCTTGCCGCGGGCGTCGAGTGCGAGTCTGTCCGGATGCCGAGTGGCGATTCAAGCGCGCTTGGCGCCGCTACTATTGACGGTCAACGGGCGGTCGACTCGGATCGCCGGGTCGCCGCTGATTTGCGGCGTCAGGGGCAAACGAAGTTTTCCTCCGACTGTCCGCAGTGGCGTAGTTGTTTCGAGGACGCGGGCACTACACCACGGGACTCGCGCCTAACCGGGAACGCTTGAAACCGGGGCGGGACCAGGCCTTGGACTAACATAGGGCATGTCACAAGCCCGATTCGGGCTGGTCCCTTGGCGCCCGAATAAAACGCCCGCTACGCACCGGGCATTTTTCAGCCGTGCTTGCGGCGGCGCTCGAAGGCTTCAATGTGCAGAAGTTGGCGGTATTTAGTTACCGTACGACGGGCGACGATAATACCCTGGCGGGCAAGAAGACGGGCGATCTCGGCGTCCGAGAGTGGTGCGTGCGGACGCTCCGCGGCGATCATGTCGTTGATCAGCCCGCGTATCGCGGTTGCCGAGCATTCGCCGCCGCTCGCCGTCGTCATGGCGCGTGAAAAGAAGTGCTTCAGTTCGAAGACACCAAGCGGCGTCGCCATGAATTTGTTGTTGGTCACGCGCGAGACCGTCGACTCGTGTACCCCTACTTCGTCCGCGATCTGGCGCAACCCCAAGGGTTTCATGGCCAGCGGACCGTATTCGAGGAAGTGGCGCTGGTGACTGACAATCGCCTGAGAAACGCTGAGGATGGTGGCAAAGCGCTGCTCGACGTTGCTCACTGTCCATCGTGCTTCGAGCAGATGCGCGGCAAGTTCAGTGTGTTGCGCGTTGCGCGTCCGCTGGAACATCTCAGCGTAAACATGGTTGAGCCGTACCTTGGGAACGATTGACGGATTGAGCGTCGCCGTCCAGTTGCCGCGTACTTTTCTGACAATGACATCCGGCGTCACGTACTGCACATGCGACGACCCGAAACGCCAGCCTGGGCGGGGGTCCAAGCGGCGTATAACGGCGAGTACCGACTCGATCTCGGCCGGCGCGCAGCAGAGGACGCGCGCCATACCGGATACGTCCTTGGCGGCAAGCATCGGCAAATGTTTTCCAATGATCTGGCCGGCCAGGGTGCGCTTGCGTGGGCACTCGATGGCCGGCAGTTGAAGCAGGAGACACTCTTGCACGGTGCGTGCGCCAACCCCGGCGGGTTCGAGCGATTGCACTCGCGACAAGGCGATGCGGAGTTCCTCTTCGCTCGGTTTCGGGGTCACTCCGACGATGTCGACGAGCTCGGCAAGCGAGAAACGCAGATAGCCGTCGTCGTCGAGCGAGCCGACGATGACCTCGGCGATGGCGATGTCGCGCCGGGACAGCGCAAGCACGTTAAGCTGGCTGAGCAGATGCTCGCTCAGCGATTCTTCGAGGGCGTGCATTTCCATCAGGTTGGCGCCCGTATCGCCGTTGTGGCGACTGCCCGAGAGCCCGTCGGCTTGCCAGTTCTCCCGTTCGTCGTCGCGGTCGTCGCCCGCTCCGCCTTCGGGCTCGTTTTCGATCGAAGGCGCGTCAGGTATTTCGCTCTCGCGTGCGTCCTTGGTTGTTTCGCCGGAGAACGGACGTTCGCCCTCGTCAGCCGCTTCACTCTCGTCAGCCGGGTTTTCGGCGTCGCTTTCGTCAACTTCGAGGAAGGGGTTCTTACCAAGCGTGTCGTGAACTTCCTGAGCAAAGTCGAGTGACGACAGTTGTAACAAGCGCACAGCGCGCTGAAGACGAGGCGAGAGCCCTTGGTGCTGGCGATGTTCGACGCCGAGCGTAAGTGAATTCATTCTTTTGAAGCCTCCGGTTGTTGCTTCATAGGGCGAGTGCGCGCGCCCATGCGGCGGCCGTACTAACGGCAAAGCAACTTTGATGCCACGTGTTCAACGCGTCGTCATCCAGCATCGTCTCTGGGTGTTCCAAATCTAGTCTCCCAGAACCAAGGCACCGCACGGAGCGCCTGTCGCGGAGCCAATCTCCGACACGACGGCTGTCCGCTTGAGTCCGGAAAAAGCTCCGCTTTTGCGGTAAGACTTACTGACCAAGGTCACGCTTCTAGCGCGGTCGTTAGCTCCGCAGGCACCCATCCCTTCTCGTGGATTCGCAGCCTAGCGCGCCAGGCCGGCACGCCAAATGCTCGTCGGTCTGTTAAACGCCCCATAACTCATTGCTTCCCATAGCCTCGGTAGGTTCGTATGCTGTGCCGCCATTCGGTTTTTCACATCGGCCAATCCAGACCGGTGCGCCGCGATTTCCTTACACGAGGAGCCCGCATGTTAGCGATTTTGCCCGAGCCGCAGCGAAGCGTCAGCCGGGCTAGCGCCCTCCTGCGCGAGGCTAGAGATAGACAGCAGGGAATGGCCGTCACCTTGTCCGACGTGCTCTTCGGCTCCGGCCAAGCGATGATGACCGGCAGTGCGCAGCGGACTGTCATCGCTACGGCGGCTGGGCGACTGCAGAATCGCCATGCTGAAGGAGTGTTTTCCGACGCCCTGGGACGTTTCGTTCAGCGCTAAAACCCGTGAAACTATCCGACCAAGGACCGGCAACGACGCCTTCGCGTCATACGCCGCTCGCCGATCCGCGAGCCGAACGACGCGTCGTGGCAGCGCCGGGCAAAGCCAGCGCGGTGACTCGCGGTCTGTTCTTCATTGCTGCCGTTTTCCTGCTGCGCGAGGCGCAAGCACTGATGGTTCCGATCGCCGTAGCGGTCGTGTTTACCTTCGTTCTATCGACGCCGGTACGTTTCCTGCGCCGACGCGGTATTCCGGAATTTATCGGCGCCGGTCTGCTGGTCGTTTCGCTGATCGGCGGCAGCGCGCTGCTCGCGACGACGCTCGCCGGCCCGGCATCCGAATGGTGGCAGCGCGCTCCAGCGACATTCGACGCGCTCGTCGAGCACGTCGACCGGCTGCGCTCGACGGTCTGGTTTCTCGCCCCGCCCGAGCCGCCGCCGGCATCGCGCCGCGCCCCACCGGCACCGCCAAGCGACGATCCGGTCAAGCAAAAAATCGTCAGTGAGAGCGTTGCGCTGACCGGGCTGGTGATCGGGGGCGCACTGTCTTTCACGCTCTCGGCGACTGCGACGGTGATTCTCCTGTACTTCCTGCTGGCGTCGGAACACTGGCTGCTCTCGCGCACCGTCGAAGCGATCGCGCGACGACGCAGGCGGGCGCTGCTGATTAGTGGCGTGCGCAGCGCGCAGCGTGAGATCGGGCGATTTATCGGCGCCCTGTCGATGGTGAACCTCGGTGTCGCCGTCGTCACAATGTTTCTGATGATGATCATCGGGCTGCCGAACCCGGTGCTCTGGGGGAGCACCGCCGGCATTCTCAGTTTTATTCCGTATATCGGCCCGATTCTCGTCGTCGTGTTGTTGGTACTCGCCGGTATCGTCAGTTTTGCCGCGACACCGTCGCTGATCCTCGCGCCCGCAGCCGGTTTTCTGCTGGTCCATGCGATCGAGAGCAATTTGATCAGTCCGTGGTTTATCGGCCGTCGTCTGGCGCTCTCGCGCATCTCGGTTTTCCTCTCGGTCATGTTCTGGGGCTGGTTGTGGGGAATCGCAGGCGCGCTGCTCGCCGTACCATTCCTGATCGGGATCCGCTGTGCGTGCACGCGCGTGCGCAGCATGCGGCGGTTATGCGTCTATTTAAACGAGAGTCGCGCGCCACCGCCCAGTCTGAGTTCGCTGTTGGTGCCGCGCGTGCTCCTGCAACGCGGAGGACTGCTGGCGACGGCCGAGCGCCGCCGGCAAGCCGGTGCCGAAAACTCTGACGCTGCAGCAGCGGATAAGTAGTGCACGGCACGTCCGCACTGCTGCGCGACGGCACGCCGGGGCAACCTTCCCCGCTCGCACAGCGGGCATCGGCAAAACGAATGGACAACGGGCATAGCCATTGCCCAAGGTGTGAAGGGGGTAGCGCAGACGGCGCCGCGGGCACCGCGACCAAGCTTCGCACTACCCGGCCTTGTGTCTCCCGTTTGCTTGTTCGGATCCCCACCATGCGCATTGCCTACATTACGGAAACCTACCCGCCCGAAATCAATGGCGTATCGTTGTCCGTCGAGCGCACCGTTGGCTTTTTACGCGCCCGCGGACACGCCATCGATCTGATTCGCCCGCTCCAGCCGGGCGAATCAGCGCGCGACGACGCCGAGGAATGGCGCACTTCGGGAATGCCCTTGCCGCTGTACCCGGATCTGCGCCTCGGACTGGCTTTTTCGTGGACGCTGGCGAAACGCTTCAAATGCTCGCGCCCCGACCTTGTGCATATCGCAACCGAAGGCCCTTTGGGTCGCGCCGCATTGATCGGTGCGCGTCGCCACGGCTTGCCCGTAACCACCGACTTCCGGACCAATTTTCCCGCCTACAGCCGGTATTACGGCGCCGGTTGGCTACAGTCGACGATTTGCCGCTACCTGCGCGACTTTCACAACCGCGGCCAGCGCACTTTCATTCCCTCGCGCAAGATGCTGGGCGAACTTACCGCCCACGGCTTTCTTCGCCTCGACGTGGTCGGACGCGGCGTTGATTCGACTCTCTTTTCGCCTACCCGTCGCAGCCCACAGTTGCGTGCGGACTGGGGCGTGTCAGACGATCAACTCGTTCTGCTTTACGTGGGTCGCCTGGCACGTGAAAAAAATGTCGAACTCGCGCTACGGGCCTTCAACTCGGTTCGCTCGCTGTTGCCGCAGACGCGGATGGTCGTCGTCGGCGACGGGCCCTTGCGCGCCAAGCTCGAGGCCGAATTTCCGGCGGCCCGCTTTGTCGGCGCACGGCGAGGTGAGGAACTGGCGCGCCACTATGCCAGCGCCGACCTCTTCGTTTTTCCGAGTGAAAGTGAAACGTTCGGCAATGTGACGCTCGAAGCGATGTCTTCGGGGCTCGCCGTCGTCGGCTTCGACACCGCCGCTGTCGCCGACCTGATTGTGAGCGGCGAGAATGGTTTCGTCGTCGCGCCTGGCGACGCAAGCGCTTTTATCGGAACGGTTTGCCGCTGCGCCGCGCTCGGATCCGGTTGGCTGGCGCCGCTGCGCGCACATGCCCGCGACACCGCTTTGCATACGTCGTGGGACAAGGTCCTCGGCCACTTCGAGAAGCGCCTGATCGACGTCGTTGCGGACGTTGCTATTGGCGCGACGCGTCATGTTGTCATGGCCTGATCCGGCTCGCACGCAGTGGGTGCGACAGGCGGCCAGGCGCTGCGCCGCTGCCGATCGCCGCTGGGCGATCTCGCTTTATCGCTCCGGTGGACGTCCGGCTGCGCTGTTCGTGCTACGTGTGGTCAGCTGGCTCAGTGATGGTCCGCTATGGTATGCAACGATGATCGGCCTACCGCTCGTCGAGGGCTGGGCCGGTTGGCCATGCACCTTGCAGATGATCACGGCCGGGGCGATCAACCTGCTTCTCTATCTATGCCTGAAACATGGGATTGGCCGTCACCGGCCTTACGTCGCGTGCCCCGACATACGGGCCTGCGCACGCGCGCTCGACCGCTTCAGTTTCCCCAGCGGACACGCGCTGCACGCCGTCGCGTACGTCATGATCATCAGTCACCATTACCCGGCGCTGACAATCCCGTTGTGGGCTTTCGTCGTGCTGGTCGCCGCCTCGCGTGTCACGCTCGGCCTGCACTATCCCAGCGACGTGCTGGCCGGCGGAGCAATCGGCGCGACCATTGCCGGAATCGTTCTGGCTTGGCCGTAGCAGCCGCTCCACATCGCGACATGCGTTGATCCTGTTCATGCCTTTTGCCGCGCGCTGGCGGCTGCTGGTTTCCTGAAATCTCTTGCCAGGAGTTGTGTTGCCTGGGCGACGGTCCTGGCGTGACGGTCGGTCAAGCCTTCCTTGAGCAAGCGTGACCATGAAGCGAATATTGCCGTATGTAATACATCGGGCGGATGCAGTTCGAGGCGCAGCAATGGCTGCTCGCGCTGCGCCTTGGCAACGGCTTCGTTCCAAAGCACTGAGGCGGCGCGCCGCCACACGGCCCGCGTGCTGTACACAACGCTTTGGCTGCGCAGTTCGGCCAGCGACGGCAAGGCGATCAGACGCGAGAGCGTCGCCGTGTAGACAAAATCGGCGTCGGCCAGCGCGCGCCACGTACCGGGGCTCATCAGCCAGGCCGGCGCGACAAAGCCATGCAGCGGCCAGCCGTGGTCGGCAAACCAGCGTCGGCCGCAGGCCAGCCGTTCTGCCGCCTGGCTTTCGCCAAGCGCGGAAAACTCACCTTCTCCGGCCGTATACCAGTGGCGGCGTAGCGCATCGATCCAGCCATTTGGCAGGCCATCGTCACGGTGCGTGAGGCCGTGCAATGCCAACTCATGACCGCGCGCCAACGCCCCGTCGAGCCAACGTTCAAACGCGATGTCGCGCGCCTCACCGTGGTAGTTCGGAACGACAAGCAGCGTAAGCGGGATATCGGCGACCCTTAACACGGCATCGATCAGAGCACGGCACGGCGTCAGCGTGCTCGGCGCGACATCGTGGATGACGACGGTGAGCGCGCGGCTTCTGCCCGGATCGGCGAGGTCGCTCACGCGGCAATGAACTCGCGTTCCGGTCGGCGCGTCAGCGGGTGCTGCGTGCCGCTCAGCAGGTCTTCATAGCGCGCCAGGAGCTCAGGAATCACCAGCCGCCAGTCGAGCGATTCGGCGCGCGCGCGCGCCAGGCGAATGCGCGTCTCGCGCTGACCGTCGAACAGGCTGGCAATGGCTGCCGCCCATTCGTCGGCCTCTGCTGTTGCGACCGCAATGCCGGCACCATTGTCGACCAGTTCGGCAAGTCCGGCAGCGGCGCGCACGACAACTGGGGTTCCGCTGGCCATCGCTTCAAGCGCCGAAAGGCCGAAGGTTTCCTGATCGCCGGCGTGCACGAAGCCGTCCACGCTGGCGTAGATCTTCGCCAGTTGCGTTTCGCTCGCTTCGTACGCCAGAACTCGCACGCGTCGGCCGCGCGGCGGCAGCAGGCCATCGCCAATGGCTAGCAGATAGTAAGGCGAACCCAGACGTTCAATGGCTGCGACGAGTACCGGCAGATTCTTTTCCGGCGCAAAGCGACCGGCATAGAGCAGCAGGCGAGCGTCGGCCGGCAGGCCGAATGCTGCTCGCCAGCTATCGCGCAATTCGAGATCGCGGCGACACGGATGGTAATCCCGGCAATCGACGCCGAGAGGCTGCTGCTCGACGTGCGCGATGCCCATCTCCAGCAACTCAGCGGCCATTGCCGCGCTCGGCGCAAGAACCCGGTCGAACGAGCGGTAGACGCGCCGCAAATAGGCTTCAGCGGCGCGCCGCGCCGGTCGCGCGGCGCCGCCGGCCAGCCGCGCGACCATGGCGGGGAGGTTACTGTGGCAGAAGGCGACGGCCGGAATTCCCAGCCGCTGGGCCGCATCGACCGCCGCCCAGGCGAGCCGGTAAGGATCGCCGACTTCGATCAGGTCCGGACGCTGCTCGGCAATCAATCGCGCTGCATGCGCGCGCCGCACGGGCAAGCAGTAGCCACCGGAGAACGGCAGCGGCACGCCGCCGCAATCAACCATGCCGCAGCCGGAGGCGCCCGGCGCCACGATCGTCTGCCGCCAGGAGGTCGGCCCATGCAGGGCCGCGCGCTTGCGCATCAGATATCGACGGACGCCGCCGCCGGTGGTGCTCCAGAACATCGTCACGTCGACGAGATGACGCGTTGCGATTACGGGAGTGGGCAGCGCGGGTGGGACGCTAGCGGCCTGACCGGTCGTCCCCTGACCGACAGCCTCATGGGTCTGCTTCATAAACCGCGCTGGCAAACGTCATGCCACGTTAACGGCAACCTTTCCCGGAGCGCCATCCAGCCGGATGGTCGGCAATAGGCACGATATCTGCTGGCGAAAGGTGGCCTTGCCGATGCAATCGCCCAAGTGAAAATAATTTATCTGAAAGGACCCGTCGATGGACGAGGAAGGCCTGATCGATACGCTCAACGACCTCATTGAAACCTGCACGGACGGCGAATACGGTTTTCATTCGTGCGCCGAAGACGTTGAATCGCCCGAATTGGCGACGTTATTTGAGCGCCGCGCACAGGATTGCCGTGAAGCAGCACGCGAATTGCAGGAGCACGTCGTGATGCTGGGCGGCGAACCCGATACCTCGGGAAGCGTCTCCGGCGCACTTCACCGTGGCTGGGTTGCCGTGCGCACCACCCTGTCGACCTATGACGATCTGGCCGTGCTCGAGGAATGTGAGCGCGGAGAAAACGTCGCCGTCACGAATTACCGAAAGGCGCTGGAGAAGTTACAGCTTGAGCCACTACGCTCGCTCGTCGAGCGTCAATACCAAGGCGCAAAACGGAATTACGAGCAAATCTGTGCCCTGCGTGACGGCATGCAGGCCAACGCTTAGCGTTCATTCCAACGAAACAACAATGGAGACACCCAAGATGAAAGCGATTCGACCCATCCCGACCTTGATCGCCCTGGCTGTATTTGCTGTACTGGCCGGCTGCGGCAAGAAAGAAAGCGTGCCGCTGCCGGTGACGAGCAGCCCAAGCACGACGATTACCACGCCCGCCCCGACCACCACGCCGCCGGTGACCAGCACTACGAGCCCGACCACCACGCCAATGCCGAGCACCCCATCGACGACGCCGGACAACACGGCCGGTGGCGGCGTGGGGATTAGCGCTACGGGCACCACCGGGAGCGGCATGGGTTCCGGCGGTACCGGGACAGGCAGTGGTAGCACCGGCAGTAGCTCGGGCACGAGCAGCCCCGGCACCGCTACGGGCAGCAGCCCGAGTGCCGGAAGCACTGGTGCCGGGACGACGACGGGCTCGGGCGGCGCCACCCTAAGTCCGGCGCAGAGCACAACGAAGCCTTGATGTCCCATGCCGGATCGGGAGGCTAAATCCACTCCTTCCGATCCGGGATCACCGCCGGCGCTGCCGCCGGGCCTCATTTACGTCAATGACTCGCTTCTGCCGGGAATTTTCCGGGAGGGCGCGGCTGCAGACTTTCGCTACCGTCTCCCCGACGACAGTGTTCTGCGCGACGAAAGCGAAATTCTGCGTATCCGTCGTTTGGCGATCCCCCCGGCCTATACCGACGTATGGATCTGCCCGCTGGCCAACGGGCATCTGCAGGCGACGGGCCGTGATGCGCGCGGCCGCAAGCAGTACCGCTATCACGCCGACTGGAATTCCCGGCGCAACGCCGACAAGTTTGCCCGTCTGGAGGCGTTCGGCCGCGCCCTGCCCGGCGTGCGTCGACGCGTTGCTCGCGATCTCGCTTCGGACGACGGGCGCAGCGTGACGTACCGCGTCGTTCTGGCGACGCTGGTTCGCCTTCTCGACACGACCTTCGTGCGCGTCGGCAACGAAGCCTACGCCCGCGAGAATCGATCGTACGGCCTGACGACCCTGCGCAACCGGCACGTCGTCGTCGCCGGCAAAGGCCTGCGTCTGACCTTTCGTGGCAAGCACGGCATCCGTCAGGAAGTTGGTCTCGACGATGCCCGCGTCGTCCGCGTCGTTCGCCGCTGCAAGCAGTTGCCGGGACAGGAGTTGTTCCAGTACGTGGACAACGGCGTGGTGCGCGGGATCGGTTCGGGCGAGGTCAATGATTATCTTTCGGAGGCGGCTGGCGAACGTTTTACGGCCAAGGACTTTCGCACCTGGCACGGTACGGTGGAAGCACTCGAACTGACCCGAGTGGCGTGTTCCGCTCCGAGCGACTCGGCAGGTGGCTATAGCGCACAGAAAATTCTGGCCGCAGTCGCCAGACGGCTCGGCAATACGGTCGCTGTCTGCCGCAAGTCCTATGTTCATCCCGAGGTACTTGCACTCGGCCAGCGCCTGGCCAGCGACAGCGCTACGACGCAAGCCGTCTGGGAGCGCTTTGAAGGCGGTCGCTTGGCGCACGCCGGGCTGCACGCCGCCGAACGGCGTCTGCTCAATTTTCTGGCGGAGTACCGCAAGCAACTTCGCCAGAGAAAGCGCCAACAAATCAAGGCTTCGACGACTCGGCCGAGCGCCGGCGTGCAATAGCGGCCGTGCAAACGGCAAAAAAGCCAATGACGCTTGAAGGCAGCCCGCTAGCCCGGGAAATCGATGCTCGCGCCAAAGCACCCCTCCGGTCCTTCACACCGTTAGCCTTCGCCAACCCGAGGGGACGACGCCCGGATCAGACGAGTACGTCAGGGCTCAGGCGACGACGCCCGAGGTGCTTCGCCTTCGAGAAGATCGTCTTCTCCAGCCAAATCGTCGACTTGCGCCAGATCGTCGGCGTCAATCCAATCGAGCGGTTCGCTTAAATCGGCAGCATCATCGGGCCGGCTGATGATCTGGTCGGGCGAAATATCGTCTGCTTCGCGCCAGCCATCGTCGCCACTCGCGCTGCGCCGCTCGCCTGCGCCGCCGGCGTCGCTGTCTGCGCCCGGTGTCAGCGTTTCGAAAGAGAGTTCCGGACGTTCACCATCCGGGTCGAGTGCCATGTCGGTGGCAAGTGCTGAATCAGCATCGTACTTCTCCGCCAGTCCGGCCAGATCGCTGCCGGAATCGGATGTGTCACTGGGCCCCAGGCTGAGGGTATCGTGTCCGGGCGCTTGCGCTGGCGCCGTTTCGCCGCCGAGGAGATTACTGTGGGCCATTGGGCCTCCCATAGTGGATGACGTGTTGCTGCGCGTTGCCAATTACGGCAACGGCCGTGCCGAGAGTTTCAGCGGTCGACGACCACACTCTCAACAGCGGTGGCCACCACACCGACTGGCGAGCGAATGAAAAAGCAGTCCTTAGGCGATAGCCCAATTAAGTTAACCGGCGCGACGGACGGCGGCGCGGGCCTTTTGTAGCCCGAGGATCGGGCTCGGCCGCCGCCGGCGCTGCCGCGCCGGTGAGCGCTTTGGCGCCGCCGGGCGGCGCGGCAGCGTCATCGGCCAGGAGCAACGTGATCTCGCCGTCGCTTTCCATAAAAGCCCTGCGCACTTGGCCGATGTGTTCGGCGCCGGCCTCGCGTAGTTTGGCCTCGAGTTCGTCGATGGTGACGAATTCACGACGCATGTTGGCCCGCAACGGACGCCCGTCCTGGACGAGCAGAAGTGGCTTAGCCGACACGAGGCGACGTATCGCGGGGAAGCGAAAGCTGCTCCAGTCGAGAAAATAGTTCCAGCCGGCAAGCGTGGCGACCAGCAAGCAACCGTCGGCGATCGATTTGTACTCGCCGGCCATGGCGTTTTGCGCAGCGTCGGCAATCAGCACGAGCAGCAACACGTCGGCGATGGCAATTGAACCAACGTCTCGACGCATGACAAAGCGAAAAAGCGCGAACAAAAACCAATAGACAGCCGTTCCGCGCACGAAAATCTCGAGCGGGCTCAACGTAAATTTGAAGAGTGAGACGACGGTCGCGAAGTCGATCATTTCAGGCCGGCATGGCGGGCGATCCGGGAAGTCGCCCGCGCACCGTATCCTCAATCAGCTGACACCATCGTCACCGAGGCGCGGGGTCGAAATTAGCGCCGTCGTGTCGTAGCCCTGCTCCCGGGCGTAGTCAATCAGCCGCTGCTGGTCAGCGCCGCTCAGCGAAGGCGTCCGCGAAAGCAGCCAAAGGCTCCGCCGATCGGGGGTCCCGACCAGCGCGCAGCGGTAATCGCTGGCGACCGTCAACACCCAGTAATCCGCCCAGAAGAAGGGCAGAGCGCGCAGGAGCAGTGGCGCGAAGGAAACTTTCAGGCGCGCGTTGCCGCTGCCGACAACGACGCGCGCGATACCGCGCGCTGCCACCATTCGGCCGTTGCTGCGCCGGCAGCTGTTCACGACCGAGATGAGTCCCTGCCCGGCTTGCGTATAGGTAGCCAAGACGTCAGCAGCACAGCGTTTCTCGTAGGCTGTCGGTAACCGCGCGACTTCATACCAGCGACCAAGATAGCGCGGCAAATCGATATGCTCGGCGCTCTTTACCGGCGGGCGCTTGATCTGACTGCGCGCTGCGCCTTGCGTTTGCCGAGCGCCAACGAATTGGCCGAGCATAGGCAACGCCAAACCGATCAATCGCCCCGACGTACCCCCCGGAAGAACCCGGTGCGCTGCGCCGGGCAGCCACGGCAGCAAGAAAGCGAGAGCTTTGAGCAGGGTCGAACCCGTTGATTTGCGCGCGGCAGGCGCGGCTGGCGCCTCTTTGTCGCGATGACGCATGCTCCACAGTCGGGCGAGCAGCAAAGCACCGCCGCCCGCCACCGCGAACGCGACACCGCGCTTGCGGAGGACACGCTCCTTGACCGCCTCGACACCGCTACGGACACGTCCGTCGCGTTCGATAACCGCCATTTCTGCAGCAAGAATCTGCGCGTCCAGATCAACGCCCGACTTGTCGGCACCGCGTGTGGCGTGCGACGAGACCGCCCCGGGAGGCAAATCGGTCATGACGGAGATCCTCCAAAGTGGGTCTGCCCGCTGCCCGGCGGCTCGGCTGCTAGCGTGCCGCGACTGCTATGCGCGACTATCGACGAATCGCTATCCGCTTTCGCTGAAGGGGCGATGGTCAGGCGACGGACGGTGGCCGGCAAAGTCAGGTCTTCAACGAGCGCCTGCGCACGCCGGATTGCTAACCAAGCGCCGATGCAGTTAAGCACGACGATCAGCAAAAAGACGCCGTACCACGGGACGCCCATGGCGACGATGACGACCGCGACGAAGGCCCAAAAGGCAACCCACGCCGTTGCCGCCAGGATGGCCGCAACGACGACCATGAGCGCCATTTTCGCAAACGACTGGCGGGCGCGGCGTAACTCAAGCGCAAGCAGGTGGACGCGATCGCTGATGAGCCCCGGAAGGTCATTGAGCAGCGACATCAGTATTTCGCCGATCGAAGCTGGCGCCGGTCGCGCGGTGCCCGATCGACGCGCCGCTTCGGCCGCGCGCCGGCTCGCTTCGCCGGCTTCTCCGGCAGCAGTCGATGACATCGTTCAGCGCGCCATCAACCGGCTCAGCAACATGCCAGCAGCGACCGCGACGCCGACCGAGACGAGCGGATGATCACGCACGCAGGCACGCGACGCTTCCATCCAGCGCTGTTGCATTTCGTTGAGGTCGTCGACGCCACTCTGCAACGCTTCGCTCGCGCGATCGACGGCCGGACCTGCTTTCTCCGCGACGCGGTCAACCATGTCATGCGCACCCTGCGTGGCGCGGTCGACAGCATTTTCTGCGGCGGCAATGGTTTCGGAACCATAGGTGGAAAGTGGACTATTTGCCATGACAATCTCCAGTTAAGCGTCGGCACCTAGGTGCCGGTGCGATTGATACAACGAGGACTGCGAAACGGCGTAGGCAAGGTCGCGGCGTATCCCTGCCCTGCCATGCGAAACAATTTGAGCAAACGGTGTGCCGCCCTGAACACTGTCTTTTACCCGGCGCGCCATGCCAACCGGTTCTTCTGCTAACGGCTGCTCAGCGCGAAACGTCATGGATCCGGCGCTGACTCCGATCAATGCCTCCTTCGAGCACGCGATACCTTATGAACACGCGTGCGGTGACTGCACGCTGGTTGCGTGCCAGAGGAGTAGTCGCGCAAAAAAAGCGGGTTCGCTGCCGTGAATGAGCATTCATCGACCGGCGGCCAAGGCAGTCATTACGTTAGATACTCCCTTGTTGCCAATAATTGCGTTGTCCGTAGTAGGCGTGGATTTCATTGGCCCACGTACTGTCCGCCATCGACGGCCAGTGATCCTTGTCGAACCCCGGTGCATTCTGGACCAGCTCGGCGTCGACATTGAGGATAAAACACTTGTTCTCGGTATCGAGCGTCAGTGCCGACCAGGGGATCGCAAACAGCTTATCGCCCATGCCGAGGATGCCGCCGGAGGAAAGAACGGCGTAGGCGACGCGCCCGCTCGGCACGTCAATCATAATTTCCTTGATCTCGCCAAGGTCCTCGCCTTTGCCGTTTACGACGTCGTTACCTTCGAGCGTGCTGGCTGCCATGATTTCGGGGCCCGGACCGCCCGAAACATCCGACTGCGAACCGATGATCTCCGCTTCAGAACCGGACGAAGGGTTATTTCCAGTAAAAATGCTGTTCATTTCATGCTCTCCTATTCGGATGGATAAACACGTTGCGTTCTATGTGGCGGTAAAGGGGCCGCCAACCTTGCTCGGCAAGTGTCGTGCCCTGGCACAGCGCGCCGCGAGTGGGTCAACCCGCGAACCGGCCGTCCACGCAACGAATGGCGGCCACAGGCCGGCATAGCAGCGGCCCGCAGTGACAGGCGATGGCGGTTTTCTTCCCCGACACGCGACAGTCATCACCGCGCTGCGAACCGCGTGCTTTATTGGCGCGAACCGCTGGTGCTGCGCCGCTTTGCGGGTGCGTGGGGAGCGTCCCGCTTACCCGTGCCAGTGACCGGACCCGGGACGTTCGCTGGTGTGCCGCGCAGGTCGGTGTCGACGAGCCCATTGCTGATGTCTTTGTGCGCCTGTTCGATGACGTCCCGCGTTGCCGCTCCCGCGCTGGAGTTGTCACCCGATCGGCCTGGCGCTTCGTCATGCTCGTGCGGCAGAAAGGTATCGCCGGGAGCGAGCGGCCGCGCCAAATTGGTATCGGCCTTCTGCCTACCGCGCGCTTTACCGGGCGTCGTGTTGGACGTGGTGTGTTTGCTGTCCTGGTTCATCGTTCTAAGCTCCGACTTAAACACGGTGCGCGGTCGCGGTTCCCGGGCAAACCACGTTCCCCGGCTCAGTATGCGCGGCGACGGCGCGAGCTCGGGTTTTGCTCGCCAGGCCAGCGTTAAGTTGCTTCGGGCGAAGCTTGCCGACGTGCCGGGCACTGGCTGACTGCGTCCGGCACGTCGGCCGGCGCGGCACACCGAGTTGCCGTTTCAACGCCAAGCCGCCTGGCTTGGTGCCGCGCACGCCGTGTTGCGCAGGGACGCTCAACGTCGCGCGTTTTGCCGAGGTCAGGTGCGCCGTGTTTGCCGAGGTCACCCGCTGACGCGCGAGCTCAGGCGGCGCCGACCGTGGTCGCCTCCTCGCCAGCACTCTCCTGCGCGCTGAGCAGTGCCAACGGCAAGGCGTCGAACAGGCTGGAGAGGTCAATCGCTGCTTGCTTGTTGATCAGTACCGGCGCGATGTTTCGCCCGCTCAAGGCGTCGCGCCAGACGCTGGTTCGCCATTGCCAGGGCACAGCAACGACGGTAGCGGCCCAGCGTCCGGCGTCGCACACGAGTGTCGGATCCCCGTTGGCAAAGGCGTAGAGCAGGCGCGTCGCGATGACGATGACGGGCCGCTTCTCGTGAATGCGGGCGAAGGCGACGACGTGTCGCGCCGCCGGGCCACTCACCTCGAGCGGCAGATAACGGCCGGTACCAAAGGGCAGCGGGTCTATGCTGCGCGCCTGCAGGACGCGCCACAATACGTATAGTTTGATGCGGCCATCGGCCATCTCGGCAACGAGCCGGCGGACGCCGCCCGCGTCCGGCCCGTCCGGGAAATCGCGCTGCAAGCCAGCGAGCGCATCGCGTGCGCCGGCGAAATCGACGGCGCGCCGATTATCCGGGTCGACCAGGCTCAAATTCCATAATTCGCAGCCCTGATAGGTATCCGGAACGCCGGGCGCGGTGAGTTTGAGCAGCAGCATGTTGAGGCTGTTGAGGCAACCAAAATGCGCGACCAACGCCTGGAAGGGCAGGAAATCGGCAAAGAAGCGCTCGCTGGTTGGCCCGGGCGTCAGCAGACGCTTGACGAAAGCGCTTATCGCCGCCTCGTAGGCCGGCTCTGGATTAACCCAGCTGGTATGCTGTTTGGCTTCGCGCGTGGCCTTGATCATATACGCCTCGACGCGGCGCGACAGCTCGGCGAGGCCGGCGATGTCGGGCGCCTGCATCGGCCAGATGCCGATCAGCGTCTGGTAGAGCAGGTACTCGTCGTTGCTCGACGGGGCCGGCGCAGTGCCGACGCGCGATTTGCGCCGCGCGTTGGTCCGCCCCCAGCGGCGCAAGGCGAGGCGCCAGGCGCCGGGCATTTCGGAGAGCACGTCGATGCGCGCGCGCGCATCTTCCGAACGCTTGCTGTCGTGGGTCGACGAGGCGAGCAGGCCGAAGGGATGGGTAAACGAGAGTCGCTCACAGGCGGCGTGAAAATCGTCAACCGTCGTTCCGAAAGTACGCGGGTCGCCGCCTACGTCGTTGAGTGAAACGAGCCGCGTGTACCGGTAGAACGCCGTATCCTCCATCGCTTTGGCCATAACCGGCGCGGTGAACTGCTGAAAGCGCCGGGCGAAGGTAAGCTTCTGCTGGCGCACGGCGGCGACCGCTTCGCCGGGTGCCGAGAAGAGAACGTCGCGTACGTAGTGAAGAACGCTCACGTCACCGGCAAGTCCGCGGCGCACGGCGTCGTCGACCGCGCGCTCAACGCTGCGCCGGTCGCTCTCGGTGATGCCGCGCGCGCCGATGTAGCTGCGATAGACGGGAAAACCGGCAACGATCTCAATGAGCGCCGCGCGCAGCCGGCTACGCGTGAAATCGCGCGTTCGCCGATCGTGCTGCGCGATTCCGTGCAGCAAATGCGTGAGGGTTCCCAACTCGCCGGCCAGCGACTGCGTCATGATCAGCTTGCGCGCCTCGAGCAGGACCTCGCTGAAGTCGCGCGTCTCGCCGGTAAACGCGCGGTAGATGCGGGAAAATTTCGACTCATTCGCCGCGTCGACAAAGACGTTATTGCAGAAACTGGCGAAGCGGTAGCCGGTATCACCGTGCACCGGCCAGTCGCCGGGGAGCGCTTCGAACTCGCCGACGATCTTCTCGACGACGACATAAAGCGCCGGCGGCGTCGCGTCGACGTTTGCCGCGCGGCAAATGTCGGCGTAGCCACTCTGCAGCCGTTCGAAATAGGCGGCCGGATCGGACAGCCCGTCGGGGTGATCGATGCGCAGTCCGCTGACGCGCCCTTCGGCCAGCCAGCGGAAAATTTGCGCGTGCGTCGCCGCGAAAACCGCATCGTTCTCGACGCGCAGCGCGGCCAGATCGTTCACGTCAAAAAAGCGCCGATAATTGATGTCGTCAGCGGCAACCCGCCACGACGCGAGCCGGTACGCCTGCCTTTCGAGTAACCCGTCGAGCGCGTCGAAGCTCGGCGCTTCGCCGGGGCGCCCGGCAAACGCCGCCAGACACGCCGCGATGCGGGCGCGCAGCGCCGGCAAGCGGGCATAGAGTTCGCCAAGGTGCTTCTTGAAAATCTCCTTGTTGCGGCGCCGCTCATTGAGCAGATTCGCGTCGTCCGCCGTTCGTGGCGGCAGATTGCGCAGGGCGGCGAGCAAGCTTATCCACGCCGCTTCGTCGACGGCGACATTTGCTTCCGCCTGGCCATCGTCGACGCCGTCGAGAATCAGCGGGTAGTCGGCCGGATCGATCGGGAAGCGATGTTCGAAGTAGCGCACGCTGAACTCGCCGCGTTCGCCGCAAAAATCGAGCGTGAGTTCGCCGGCCTCGAGCACGACGCCATACTGGTCGCCAAGTACCGGCAGCAGGACCTTGCCGTGCAACTCGGCATCAGGCCGCTGCCAGTCGATATCGAAATATTCGGCGTATTCGGAAGCCGGCCCGTTCTCGAGAACGTCGAGCCACCACGGGTTATCGGCGCCGAGTACCCCAACATGGTTGGGAACGACGTCGATGACCTGGCTCATCCCGAGTTCGGCAAGGCGCGCGCAGTAGCGGTCGAAATCATCAGAGCTGCCGATTTCGGGGTTGATCGCCTGGTGATCGACGATGTCGTAACCGTGTCGGCTTCCCGGCCTGGCCTTGAGAAAAGGCGAGGCATAGACGTGGCTGACGCCGAGTTCGGCGAGGTAGGGCAACAGGCGCTCGGCGTCGGCGAAGCCAAAGTCGCCGTGCAATTGGAGGCGGTAGGCGGCGCGCGGAATGTCGGCGCTTTCCGGATGAAAACTGCGCGGTCCGCCGCTGACCGGCAGGGGCGCCGACGATCGCTCGGCGTTCATTGCGCCGGCGACGGCACGCCAGCGCGGATCGGCCGCGATGGCGGCCAGCTCGACGGCGATCTTGCGCCGCCAGTTGGCGTTTTGTCCCGCGCTGGTGCCCGGCAGATGGACCGCCTCAAGCTGACCGAGGACGTCTTCGAACTCGACTGCGGCCATTACCGACGCGCTGCCTGCGAGCCAGCGATAGACCGCCGGAACCGATCCGCTCCAGTAGCCGTGCAGCGGCGGCAGGTCGTGCGTAGCGACCACCGCCAGTACCTGGCGCGGCGACGTCGGCGGCGCGCCGACGCGTTCTTCGGCTGTGTGTTCGAAGGTCAGCGGGCGGTAGGCGAGGACGCCGTATCGGGACATCGCTGCGCAGAATTCCGGCGGCACGACGCCGAGGTCCTCGCCGATGACAATGCAGCGCTGACGCTGGCTCTCCATACACAGCAGGCGGAAAAGGTCGTGCATCGGATAACCGACGTAAGCGCCGACGCAATCGCCGGCGGCGGTCGCGGACAACCAGAAGAGGCGCATCAGGCTCATTGCGTGGTCGATACGCAGCGCGCCGGCGTGCCGCATATTGGCGCGCAAGATGGCGAGGAAAGCGGCAAAGCCCCCGTCGCTGCGCTGCTGCGGGAGCGGCGGCGGGAAGCCCCAGTCCTCTCCGCTGCGATTTAACCCGTCGGCTGGCGTGCCGGCCTGGGCATCGCGCGCGAACAACGCCGGCTGTGACCAGGTTTCAGAACCGCCAGCGCTGACGCCGACTGCGAGATCGCGATAGAGGCCGACGCGCATGCCGCGCGCACGCGCGCGCTGCGCGACGCTGTCCAGTTGCCCTTCAGCCTGCCACTGCAGGTATTCGAAAAACTCGATATCGTCCTCATTGTCGAGCTCGAAGGATTCGGCTGCAGCGCCGCGCGCGTCGTGATAAGCCGCGGGCCACGCCGGCCAGCCCCAGACCGACGCGTCGAGCGCGTGAAAGCGGCGCTGAAGCGTGTCAAAGAGCGCGTGCAGGCGCAGGCTGCGACCGCCAGCGCGCTGGAAATCGCGAAACAGACCAGCGCGTTGCGTCGCCCGCTCCAGGTGGCTGCGGCGAAAATTGCCGTAGAGCAGCTCGAAAAGCTCGAACTTGAGCGCTGCGACCGCCGCGTAATCGACGAGCGGCGCCTCGCGCAGGGCCAGCACGCGCGTCGCGAACTCCGGTGCAGCGACCCGCTCGCGCGCTTCGCGGCATTCGCCGAAATCGCGCATTGCTTCGCAATCGAGGTAGAGCACGTTGAGCCATTCGCGATTCGACGGGCGGTACGGGCTGACGCGCTCGGCGTCGTGTGGGAACAGCGCGTGCAGCGGGTTTACACCGACAAATTGCGCACCGGCGTCGGCGGCAACGTCGACCACCTGGCGTAAATCGCCGAAATCGCCGACCCCCCAGTTGCGCGACGAACGCAAGGCGTGAACCTGAACGGCCGGCCCCCACAGCCGTTTGCCGTCGCTCGCCTGGTCGGCGTCAAAACAGCTCGGCGGGCAGACGAAGAGATCGGCAGCGGCGAGCGCCTGCGGCGCCGGGCCACCGACGGCCAGCGTCAGACGGTGCTGGCCGAACGGCACATGCACGGCGAGCCGCAGCGACATCGTCAGCGGGTCGTCGCTGGCAGGATCGCCACATTCGTCTTCCGGGCCGGCGCCGCCTGCGGCATCGGCGCGCCGGGCGAGCGAAACTCCCGTGCGTTCGCCGCCCGTCTCGAGCACGATGCGCCAGCGCAAAGGCTGGTCAACGAACGCCGCCGGCAAGCGCGGCGAGAGGCGCAGGCTGGCGCCTTCGCCTTCGACAATGACCGCCGAGGGCAGGACGCGCGCGGCGTCGGTCGCGCGCCGGTGAGCGAGATGCGCGGCAGCGTCGTCGTCTTCGCGCCCGGGAGTCAATGCGTAGCCCAGCGCTGCGAGGACGGCGCATTTGGCCGCCTCGGGCACCTCGATGCGCCGGCCGCCGGCGTCGTCATACGCCACGCCGACATCGAGCGCGGCGCACAGCGCGTCGAGTGCCCGGCCGCTCATGTCGCGATATCCGGGGAGGGGACGAGGTAGGCGCGGACGGCCAACGGGCCGAGTCGGTCAGGCGCGTCGGACGACCCTCCAACGCTGACAAAGGCGGGCATTTCGGGCAGCGCGGCGTAACCGGATACGAGCGCGGAAAATGGCGGTGAGACGGCCTCGCCGAGATTCGCGCAGAAAATGAGCCGCGAACCATCCATGGCCCGCCAACTCACTGCGAAGGCCTGCTGACCGTCGGCGGCCAGCGCGCTGCCTTCGAGGACCAGGCCGGGCAGGCGCGGAATGATCAGCGTGTGGCGCAGGTCGAGCAGCTGCCGATAGAAAGCGAGCCATTGCCGGCCGCTCTGCGTCTCGCGTGCCGCCCAGTCGAGCCGGCTGGCGACGAAGGTCGCGAGTGCGCCGGGGTCGGGCAAGGGGAGTGTAGCGGAGAACTGTGCAAAGGCTGCGAACTCGCGCTGACGCCCTTGGCGTACGGCGCGCGCCAGTCCGGGCGGAAAATCGCAAAAATAGAGGAACGGCGTCGTCGCGCCGGCTTCTTCGCCCATAAAGACGAGAGGCGGCGACGGTGCCAGCAGTTGCAGGGCGACGAGTGCGCGCAGTCGCTCGCCCGGAACCAGCGTCACCAGCCGCTCGCCGAAAGCCCGGTTGCCGATCTGGTCGTGATTCTGCAGAAAATTCACGAAGGCGCTGGCCGGCAACTGCCCACTCGCTTGTCCGCGCGGCTGTCCGTGGAAGGCCGACTGCTCGCCCTGAAAGGCGAAGCCTTCGGCCAGACAGCGCATCAGATGAGCCGCCGGGCGTTCGCCAAAATCGCCGTAGTAGCTGTCGTCCTCGCCGCTGGCAAGGACGTGCGCGGCATGGTGAAAGTCATCGTTCCATTGCGCGTCAAAACGCCCGGCTTTGGCTGGCGGTCCGAGACGCCGGGACTCGTTGTCAACGTTCTCGATGACCAGATGGACCTGGCGACCGGCGGCCAGAGCGTGCGCCCGGACGCGTTGCGACAGTTCCTCGAGAAAGTGCGGTTGTGATGTGTCGCGGATGGCATGTACGGCGTCAAGGCGCAAGCCGTCGAAACGGAATTCCTCGATCCAATATAGCGCGTTGTTGATGAAGAACGACCGGACGGTCTGACTCGCCGGCCCGCCGAAGTTGATCGCGTCGCCCCACGGCGTCTGCTGCGCGGCGGTGAAGAACTCCGGCGCGTAGAGGTGCAAGTAGTTGCCGTCCGGCCCGAAATGGTTATAGACGACGTCGAGGAAAACCATCAGTCGGCGACGGTGTGCGGCCTGAATGAAGTGTTTGAGTTCGTCGGGCGTTCCGTACGCCGCCTCGGGGGCGAACAACAGTACCCCGTCGTAGCCCCAGCCGCGATGTCCGGGAAAATCGGCGATCGGCATCAGTTCGATGGCAGTAAATCCCAGGCTGGCGATTTCATCGAGACGTGCCTCGGCCGCTGCGAAGCTGCCTTCGCGAGTGAAGGTGCCGACGTGCAGCTCATAGACCACCGTTTCTTCCCACGGTCGCCCGCGCCAGTCCTCGTCCCACGCGAAATCAGTCGGCGCGGTGAGCACGCTCGGGCCGTGCACGTCCTGCGCGTTAAAACGCGACGCCGGGTCGGGGACTTCGCGGTCGCCGCCGAGCCGGAATAGGTAGCGATCGCCGGGCCGGGCGCTGTCGACCCGGCAGCGGTGCCAGCCAGCGGCCTCGGCGCAGGCGTAATAGCGCTTGTCGCCGGCGTCGCCGATGATGACCACTTCGACGCGCTCGTGCGCCGGCGCCCACAGGCCAAAATCGTATCCGCCGAGACGGTCGTCGTCGTGCACCGGCAGCGCACCGAAGCGCATGCGATGAACGCAGCGCAGGCCGCTCCCCGGAGTCTGAGTTCGGCTGGTCATCGCCGCGCTCCGCGGCCCGGGACGATGGCGATCATGCGCGCTTCTTCCGGCTGTCTGGGGAAGCCAGGCGGCGGACGAAAACTGCTTCGTCAGCTCCGGCGACCGCAGCGAACATCAGCAACGAGCGGCTGGTAGCGACCACGGTTTGCGGCGTCGCCTCGGCGTCCACGAGCGTCACCTCGGACGCTGTGGTGTCGATGAGGCGCGTCCACTCGCTGCCGTTGGCGAGCGGTGGCAACGTCCATTCGACGTCGACGTGCGAGGCGTTGAACACCAGCAGGACGATTCCCGGCGGCCCGGTCGGCGGCGTGCTGCCGGGCCCGACGTGCCCCTGCGCGAGCATACCGAAGCTGTGCATGTGCGGGTTCGCCCAATCATCGTGGTCCAGCTCGCGGCCGTCCGGGTTGAGCCAGACGACGTCGTGGCCGGTGGCAAAGCTCGCCGGGCGCAGGACCGGCAGGGCTCGGCGCAGGAGCAACAGACGACGGACAAAAGCGTGCAGCCGTTCGCCAACCAGGTCGACGCCGGCCCAGTTCACCCAGCTCGTCTCGTTGTCCTGGCAGTAGGCATTATTGTTACCGTGCTGGCTGCGCCCCATTTCGTCTCCGGCGAGCAGCATTGGCGTGCCGTGGGAAAAAATCAGCGTCGCCAGCAGGTTGCGTTTCTGGCGCTCGCGCAACTCGCAGATCTCGACGTCCTCGGTTGGACCTTCGACGCCGCAATTCCACGAGCGGCTTTCGCCGTGCCCGTCGCGGTTCTCCTCGCCGTTCGCCTCGTTGTGCTTGCTGTCGTAGGAGACGAGATCGTGCAGCGTGAAACCGTCGTGCGCGGTGATGAAGTTGACGCTGGCCCACGGACGCCGGCCGTGGTGGTTGAAGTGGTCGGCCGACGCCGTGAGGCGCGTTGCCAGGGAGGCTGCCTGTGCGTCGTCACCGCGCCAGAAAGAGCGCACGGTATCGCGGAAGCGGTCGTTCCACTCGCCCCAGCCGGGCGGAAAAGCGCCGACCTGATAGCCGCCCGGTCCGCAATCCCACGGCTCGGCGATCAGCTTGACGCGATTGAGAATCGGGTCCTGACGACACGCATTGAGAAATCCCGAACTGCCGTTAAAGCCGTTGTCTTCGCGCCCGAGTATGGTCGCCAGATCGAAGCGGAAACCGTCGACGCCCATTTGTGTTACCCAGTAGCGCAGGCTGTCGAGAATCAGCTGGACGACGCGCGGATGACTGGCATTGAGCGTATTGCCGGTGCCGGTGTCGTTGATGTAGAAACGTCGGTCGGCAGGATTGAGGCGGTAGTACGAGGCGTTGTCAAAACCCTTGAACGAGAGCGTCGGGCCGAGTTCGTTGCCCTCGGCGGTGTGGTTGTATACCACGTCGAGAATGACTTCGAGCCCGGCGTCGTGCAGTCGCGCGACCATGTCGCGGAACTCGCTGCGATTGCCGCCCGAAAGGTAGCGCGACTCGAGCGCAAAGAAGGCGATCGAGTTGTAGCCCCAATAGTTGCGCAAGCCCTTGTCAGTGAGATAGTCGTCGTCGACGAAGGCATGGACGGGAAGCAATTCAACCGACGTGATGCCGAGCGCTTTCAAGTGCGCGATGACGGCGGGTGTCGCAAGACCGGCGAAGCTGCCGCGCAGCTGCGCCGGCACGCCTGGGTGCTGACGCGTAAAGCCGCGCACGTGCAGTTCGTAGATCACCGTCTGCGCCCACGGCACCTTGGGCCCCGGTCGTGGCAATGGCCGCACGATCGGCACATTGACGCGCGCCTTCATGACGCTGGACGCGCTGTCAGACCGGCTGAAACCGCGCTTCTTGCTATGCAGCTCATAGCCGAAGATTGACGGACGCCACTTCAGGCGGCCGACCAGTTCGGTCGCATAGGGATCGAGCAACAGTTTGTTGGGGTTGAAGCGATGACCCTCTTCGGGAAGATAGGGACCATGAACGCGATAGCCATAAACCAGCCCCGGTTCGCCGCCCGGCAGATACCCATGCCAGACCTCGTCGGTGAACTCAGGAAGATCGACGCGCGAGAGTTCATTGCGGCCGCTGCTATCGAAAAGGCATAATTCAACGCGCGTCGCATGCGCCGAGAACACCGCGAAATTGACGCCGTCGCCGGTCCACGTCGCGCCGAGCGGATAAGGTTCGCCGGCTTCGAGGCGAAGGACGCTTGAGCCGATGGCGTCGTCAGGTCGCATGATGTTGTTCCTTTTCAGGTCCGGCAGCGTGCAGCGGCGGTGGTTCACCTGCGTCCTCAGCGGCCTTCGTCCTGACGCCGGCATCGACATCGCTGACGTTGACCGCCGCCCGGGTTAGCGGCAGCATGGCAGGATACGCTTCTTGCAGATAGGCAATCATCTGTTCACGAACCTTGCAGCGCAGGTCAAAGTTGAGCGACGCGTCGGCCGAACTGACGAGGATGCGCAATTGCATCGCGCGCTCGGAAACTTCGGTCACCTGCAGCCCGCAGACGCGCTTGTCCCACTCGGGCGCCGCAGCGACGAGTTCACTGAGCTTATCGCGCAGCGCTTGCAACGGCATCCTGAAATCGACCCAGAGGAAGACCGTTCCGATCAATTGCGACGAATGCCGCGTCCAGTTCTGAAACGGCCTTTGCATGAAGTACTCGAGCGGAATGATCAGCCGGCGCTCGTCCCAGATGCAAATGACAACGTAGGTTTCGGTGATTTCCTCGACCCGGCCCCACTCATTCTCGACGATCAGCACGTCGTCTATGCGGATCGGTTGAGTCAGCGCGATCTGCAGCCCGGCGATCAGATTGCCGAGCACCGGGCGCGCGGCAAAGCCGGCGACGATGCCGACGAGCCCGGCCGAGGCGAGCAGGCTGGCGCCGATCTGACGAACGTTGGGGAAGGTCATCAGCACCGAGCCGACCCCGAGCACGCCGACGACGAACATCGCGGCGCGCGCAAGGACCTGTATTTTGGTCTGCACGGCACGCGCGTGCAGATTGTCGGCGCTTGTCGTCGGGTTGCGATAGGCGACTATGTCGGCGATTGCGGCGATCAGGCGAATGACGAATCCGGTGACGCAGAGAATGATCAAAATCGACAGCGTCTGACGCAAGAGGCCGAGAACTGCCGCCGGCTGCACGGCGTCGGCCAGCGCGAGATAGACCATCAGCAGGATGATCAGCCATTGTGCCGGACGGCGCGTAAACCGCATGATCCGCTCGGCGAAAACATAGTGCTGCGCGGCACGCCGCGCGATCCAGTCGACGACGGCGTGTACGGCAGCGCCGATCAGCGCGCCGGACAGGCATTTGAGCAACAGACCGAGCCAGGGGTTGGCGGTCATCCAGGCGTCGAATTCACTCATTGCATCCCTTTGTCGGAATCGTTCTAATCCGCGCCCTGCTGCATTTGCCGTGCCTGCTGAGTCCGCGCAGGAGACGAGGTGCCGGATTCGCAGTCGTGGAAGCGTAGTTGGGTCGTCGAGGTGATTTCGCTGCGGCGAGTATATTTATCGGCAAACCTTCCGCCGCTTTTCGGGCCAGTATATAGCACCATTTACACCCACCGGACCACGGCACGCATATTGCTCCACAGAGCCCTGCTAACTATCTTCCACAACAAGGAGTCATCATGACCAGCGCGCAAGCAGCAACTGTGCAGCCAGCCCGGCGCCATAAGTGCGAGCGCCTGACGGTCTCCTGATGGACCGATGCGAGCATTCTTTCGCCGAGCCGCTCACTCGCACGCCAAGCGCCAGCGAGCCGTCCGACGCCGCCCACGAACTCTTCCGCGTCGGTCGCAATTGTTTCGCGCTGGCCCGCGCCGAGCGCGTTGCCCTGCTCGTCGACGGCGAGTCCTACTTTTGCAACGTCATGCGGGCCGCCGAGCGGGCGACGCACTCGATCGCGATCCTCTCGTGGGAATTTAACAGCGCGATGCGCTTGTGCTTCGACGAGGCTCCCGGCGGCCCGCCCGATCGCCTCGGCGACTTTCTTAACTGGCTGGTGCGGCGCCGGCGCGGCCTGCACATTTACGTTCTCGACTGGGATTTCCCGCTGGTTTTTGGTACCGACCGGGAATTCAGGTCGTTTCCATTCCTTGGCTGGCGACCGCGTCGGCGAGTCCATACGGCCTACGACAACACGCAACCGCTCACCGGCTCGCACCATCAAAAGGTGGTCGTGATCGACGACGCCATGGCGTTTATCGGCGGCTTGGATCTCACCGTGCGACGCTGGGATACGTGTTCGCATTTGGCCGAAGAAAAACACCGAATGTGCGCCGAAACGGCCTATCCGCCGTTCCACGACGTCATGATGGCCGTCGAGGGTGAGCCGGCGCGCCAACTCGGCGACCTCGCCCGCCAGCGTTGGAAAGCGGCGACCGGCCGACGCATGCGGCCAGCCAGCGCCCTTCCCTCGCCCTGGCCGGAAAGCCTCAAGGCCGACTTTTCCGGCGTCGATGTGGCGCTCTCGCGCACGCTGCCCGAACTGCCCGGCCGCTCCGGCGTTTCCGAGGTCGAGGCGCTCTACCTCGACATGATCGCGTCGGCGCGCCAGCGTATCTACATCGAGAACCAGTATTTCACCGCGCACCGCATCGGCGAGGCGCTTGCCGCGCGCCTGCGGGAGCCCGACGGGCCGGAGATCGTCGTCGTCGTCCGCCTGTTCAGCCATGGCTGGCTAGAGGAGCACACCATGCACGTGCTGCGTACCCGGCTTATCGAGCGCCTGCGCGCGGCCGACACGCAGGGCCGCTTCCATATCTATTACCCGCACGTCGACGGTCTGGCCGAAGGCCTGTGCATCGATCTGCACTCGAAGTTGATGATCGTAGACGACGAAGTGCTGCGCGTCGGTTCGGCGAATTTTTCGAACCGCTCGATGGGCATGGATACCGAGTGCGACGCGGCGATTGCCGCGCGCGGTGATGCGCGCATTGCCGCGGTTATCCGAGACTTCCGTAACCGCTTGCTCGGCGAGCATCTCGACGTCGAACCGGCTCGCGTTGACGAGGCGGTGTGCCATCACGGCAGCCTGCACCAGGCGATCGACGTACTGGGCGGAAGAAGTCGAACGCTACGCCGCCTCGATCATCTCCCTGAATGGTCAAACGCGGTGGTCGAGCTGGCCGGCCTGGCCGACCCTGCACGACCCCTGGCGATCGAACAACTGGTCGACGAAATCAGTCCGGAGCGCTTTATGGACCCCAGTACGTCCGCCGAAGACCTGCATAGCCACCCGCTGCGCCGGCGTATGACCTACCTTGCCGGGTTCGTCGCGGTGCTCGCCACCTTGGCTGTTATGTGGCGTTACACGCCGCTTGCGCACTGGCTGGACCCCGGGCGGGTCAGCGATTGGGCGCGGGCGTTCGCCGACCGCCCGTGGGCGCCGCTAGTCATCCTGCTGGCTTACACGCCGGCCTGCCTGCTGATGTTCCCACGCCCGCTGATCACGCTCGCGGCAATCGTCGCCTTCGGTCCGCAGCTCGGCTTCGTCTACGCCATTTCCGGCATTCTGATCGCAGCAGCGGCCAGCTATGTCGTCGGCCTGACGATTCCTCGACGCCAGGTATACAAACTCGGTGGCAAGCGCCTGATGCACTTGGCCGACATTCTGCGCCGACGCAGTCTGATCGCCATGAGTGCGGTGCGCCTGGTGCCGATAGCGCCTTTCGCCGTGGTCGGCCTGGCCGCCGCCGCGATCGGTGTTCGCCTGCTGCCCTTCATGTTCGGTACGCTCATCGGCGTTCTGCCGGGCACGCTGGCGACGACTATCTTTGGCGACCAGATCGACGTCGTTCTCGACGATCCATCGAAAATCAACTATGGCATTCTGGCCGCCGCCATCGTCTGCGTCGTTCTCATTTCGTTCGCCGTGCGTCGCTGGCTCGTCAAGCAGCAGCCGCGCCAACCCGCCGCCCCGTCCACCGATGATGCGCATAAACAGCCTCGCTAACTGGCGCAGCCTCGATCAGATGCTCGGCGCCGACTGCCTGCGCATCGCCTCATACAACGTCCACGGCTGCGTCGGCCGCGACGGCGCCGCCGACGTCTCGCGTATTGCCGGGGTCATTGGCGAGACCGCCTGCGCGGTGGTCGGCCTGCAGGAAGTGGGAACGCTGAGCGATCACCGCCACGATCGGCTGCAGCTCGATGCGCTCGAGCACGCTACCGGAATGACGGCAATTGCCGGTAATACCATCGTTCGCGAAGGCGCGTCGTTCGGCAACGCCTTGCTCACCAGCCATCCGGTCATCGCCGTTCGTCGCCACGATTTCAGTTATAACCGGTGCGAGCCGCGCGGCGCCCTCGAGGTCGATGTGGACGTCGTCGGAACCTCGGTGCGCGTCTTCGTGACGCACCTTGGACTGTGGCCCAGCGAGCGCCGTTTCCAGGTCGGCCAGATGCTCAAGCTTCTGCGCGATATCCCGGCCGACCACCTGGTCGTCGTCCTCGGCGATATCAACGAATGGCTACCCCTCGGACGCCCGCTGCGCTGGCTGCACGGCGTACTCGGCCACGTACCGGCCGAGCGCTCGTTCCCGGCCTGGCTACCCCTCTTTGCGCTCGACCGCGTCTGGGTGCGTCCGCGCCACGCCCTGCTCGCCTTCGCTGCACACCGCACCGTCGCCGCCCGCGAAGCATCCGATCATCTGCCGGTGAAAGCGCTGATCGCCACCCGGTTACCGCCGGCCGGGAGCAAGACGGCAACCGGCTAAGGCGAGAAGCGGATCAAGCCGCAGGCGGTAAGCTTGCCCTCAGTCAGCAAAGGTCGCGCGCCGTGCCGCGGAACACCCAGTACGAGAAGATCGTTTATCGGACAATCATCGACCGGCAGGCGCGATGCCGCGAGTCGAGTGACAGCGGGCGATCAATCTACGGTCAGAAAACGAGTTGCCCGAGGAGCACGCCGAAGACGAGCACGATAAGGAAAATGACCAGCGCGATATAGAAAATGAATTTGGCAATACCGGCAGCGCCCGCAGCGATTTTGGTGAAGCCGAGCAGACCGGCTACAAGCGAGACGATGAAGAGGATGATGGCGAGTTTGATCATGATTTTTTTCCTGTCGCTGTGAGCATTGATTGGTTATGTGCATCGGCCTGCTGCGCAACCCGCCCGAGGCAATCCAAGCACCGTCAGCGCCGGCCCAGGGGACGGTGTGCCGTTAGCGGCGACTAAGGCGCCAGGTCCCCCGTGATTTTTAGCAACCGACGTGCCCGATCGCGGCGCGTGGCTCGCTCTAGAGCAGGTAGGCCCAGCGCCGCGCCAGCCACTCGAGCAGCCGCGTGCCGACGCTGCGTTCGCGCCATTCGCTTTCGCGAACCTCATGAGACGCCGCAAGGTCGAGCGTAAACAGGTCTTCCATCTCGCCGGCGAAACGGCTATCGAGAACGAGCAGGTCGGCCTCGTAGTTGTGCACGAAGCTGCGCCAGTCGAGGTTGGTCGAGCCGACGCTCGACCAGACACCGTCGATGACCGCAGTCTTCGCGTGCAGCAGCGCGTCACGTCGTTCGAAGAGCCGGATGCCGGCGTCCAGGAGATCGGCGTAGTGCGAGCGTCCGGCGTGGAAAGGCGCCCAGAAATCACTGAACCCCGGCAACATCAGGCGCACATCGACGCCGCGCCGGGCGGCGTCGCGCAAGGCGCCGAGGATGCGCTCGTCGGGGACGAAATACCCGTAGGTCAACCACACGTACTGGCTTGCGTGTTCGAGCGCCGAGAGTAGCGCGACGTACAACTCGCTGCGCTGGGCAAGCGGATCGGCGGCGACCAAACGCACCGCCATAGCGCCAGCGCGCCGAGCCTGCGGGCGCGTGGCGACGGTTTGCGCCAGAGGCTCCTCGCTGCAGCTCTGGCTGCGCCACATGTCGTCGAACAGCGTGCCGAATTGTTCGGCGACCGGGCCACGAACGACAACGTGCGTATCACGCCAGCCCGGTTCGCGATCGGACGTTTTGCGCTGCTTGCTGCCGAACGACGAGCTGCCGTAGACGTTGCTGATGTTGATGCCGCCGGTGAACGCCGCCTGATTGTCGACGATCAGTAATTTGCGATGATCGCGATTGTTGAGCGTCAGACGCTCGTCGCGCTGCAGGCGCAGCGGATTGACCGGGTTGAACTCGCAGACGGCGATGCCGGCGGTGCGCAGGCGGTCGAAGAACGCCGCCGGCGTCGCTAGCGAACCGACGCTGTCGTAAAGGACGCGGGTCTTGACGCCTTGCGCTTGCTTGCGCACCAGCAGCTCAGCGAGGCGTTCACCGAACCCGGCCGGTTCGAGGATGTAACTTTCCAGATCAATGCTGTAACGCGCCTCGCGCACGGCGCGCACCATCGCCTCCTGCGTCTGCGGACCGTCGATCAGGAGATGCGCGTCGTTGCCGAGGGTCAGCGGCGCGCTGAGGGCGTTCTCAACGTGACGCAGGTGCAGGGTCAGCAAGCCGTCGGGGCCCTGCGGATCGAGTCGGCGCACGGCGGCTGCGGCGCGCTTGGGATCGAGCGGTCCGCGTGCGTCCTCGACGCTGATCGGTGTGCGCGGCGGGATCGGCGCAATCGTCGGCGCTTCGCGCGGCACGACCGACGCGCACGCCGTCGCGAGCAGGCTCAAAACCATGATCCCAGGCGCCAGTGAGGTCTGGGCCGCGGCGCGCCGAAACGCCTCGCCCCACCCTCGCCTTGGCCCACGGCTCATCGTCGCCACGTACCACCGCCGGCCATTCGCCATGGCGCCGCCCAATTCCGGCCCCATGAGCGCGCGGCCGCGGACCTTCGGCGCACTCGTCGTCGAGCGGCTGCAGCCGATTCCCGGGAATTGTGCTGGTGCTTGCACGACGACCATCATTGTGAGTGAGGCCGGAGAGCGACACCGCTGAGCGGTGGCTTAGCCACCGGCTTTAGCGCGCTTTGGCCGCCGCGTCGTGGTATCGGCATTTTTCTTTGGCTCGCGGGCTTTGGCGGCGGCTTTCGCTTCGTCGGATTTTCTGCCGAGACTGCGCTTGAGTAGGTCGGCAAGACTGATGATTTTGGCGCCGCCGTCTTCGTTTGCCGGCTCGAGCGGGCCGACATCCTCGAGTTTGCCCTGCTGCGCCTTGCGTTCGACGAGCTCCATGATCTGCTTTGTAAAGCGGTCTTCGTAGTGCGCCGGGTCCCAGTCTTCGCTCATGTCCTCAATCAGGCGTTCGGCCATTTCGATTTCGCGCTGGGCCAGCCGCGCGTGCACGACTTCATCGTTAAGTTGCAACTCGTCGAGGCTGCGCACCTCGTTGCCCCAACGCAGCGTGTCGAGCACCAGCGCGTCGCCGAACGGAACCACCGCGGCGAGGTGCTGCTTGTTGTGCAGGACGACATTGGCCAACGCCAGGCGGCCGCTTTTGACCAGCGCCTCGCGCAAAAGCGCGTAAGCTTTTTCACCGCGCTTTTCCGGAGCCAGATAGTAAGGCGTGTCGATGTACAGCAGCGGAATCTGTTCGGCGCGGACGAAGGCGACGATGTCGACGGTTTGCGTCGACTCCGGATACGCGGCGCGAATCTCTTCGTCGCTGAGGACAACGTAACGGTTTTTCTCGAACTTGACGCCGCGCACAATATTTTCGCTGCTGATCGCTTCGCCAGTTGCTTTGTTAATGCGTTTGTAGCCGACCGGATCCATGCTTCGCTTGTCGAGCCAGTCAAAATCGATTCCGCGCGAAATCGTTGCCGGCATCAGCGAGACTGGAATATGTACCAGGCCAAAACTTATCGCACCTTTCCAGATAACACGGGCCATGTCACTCCCCGATTCGGATCGTCAACGTGCAGGTCGCTCGTGCGCCAGCAATCTGATTAACGCAGCAAACGGCATTCCTTGGACGATCGGCCCGCCGTCCACGAGCTTAGAGAAAATAATCAAAGTCGCGCTCGCTGCGCAGACGCTGGCGAACGCGAAAAACGTGGACCGGCATGTGCTGTGGGTCGAGCCGGATAAAATTGCGCGCGTCGCTCCACAGATAGCGTATTCCGGTGAGCAGGTCGTGCATCTGGAACGACGTCCCGGCGGCCACGCCGATAACGCTAAGATCCAGTTCGAGCCAGCCGGAATGGGCGTTGTGCGGATCGAGATTGACGACGACGACGACGACGTTGGCGCCATCGTCCGAGCGCTTGGTGTAAGCGATCAATTGCTCGTTATCGACGGCCAGAAAAGTGAGCGAATGATTACTGTGCAAGGCGGAATTGTCGCGACGAATGCGGTTGAAGCGACCGATCAAACCGCTAAGACTATCGGGACTGTTACGCGACCAACGACGCAACTGGTACTTTTCCGAGTCGAGATACTCCTCGCTGCCCGGCTCGCGCGGCTGGTCGTCCATGAGTTCAAAGGCCGG
>JBBRXI010000004.1:0-29429 GCA_038248575.1 Burkholderiales bacterium
GTCAGGCGAAGCGAAGGGCAAGGTTTGATCATGGCTGGCGTGCCGGAAAGATGAGTTTTCTGGAGTGTGCGCTGGGTCAGTCAGCAAACGACGTACCATCGACCCGGCTCACGGTTTCACCCGGATGCCGGGCGCCGCTCAACGCCGACTACCGACGCTCGGGCTGGCGACCCGCTGCGTCTGCGCCCACGCCATTCCGCTCGCTGCCGCGACGAGCAGGGCGACGACGAAGAGCGCGCACAGCGCCTTGTAGACGCGCGGCCGCCTGGTCCGGTCGGCGATCGCCAGGATGTGCAGTGCGCCCCAGGCGACCGCGCTGCCGACCAGCAGCGGTACGGCGATCAGCTGCAGTTCCGCCCGGTTGAGATCGAACAGCCGCCCTTCGTTCCAGGGACCGGCGAGGAAGACGCCGAGCGTCCAGAACAGGCCGGCGCTGCCGGCGGCACAGAGGCTGGCGACGATGCGCGTGATCCAGTTTTCCATATCGGCGCTGCTTAGCGGGGCGCTGCCGGGACGATGAAGCGATCACGCAGTTCGTCGAGGTTGAGCTCGTGCAGAATCGCCTGCAGCCGCGCTTCGGCGTTGCTGCGCACCTGCCCGGTGTAGCGGGCGATGATCAGTTCGTTCTTCATCGCGTGTTCCCAGCCGACGAGTTCGGTGACCGTGATCTGGTAGCCGTGCGCCTCGAGCTGCAGGCAGCGCAACGCGTTGGTCAGCTGACTGCCGAACTCGCGCGTATGGACCGGATGACGCCAGATCTCGGAGAGCGGCGTCCTGGCGAAGGAGGCGTTCTTGTTGCGGCGCAGGAGCGCGGCGACTTCGGCCTGGCAGCAGGGAACGAGCGCGATGAACCTCGCCTGCTTGTGCAGCGCGAAGCGGATCGCGTCGTCGGTCGCCGTGTCGCAGGCGTGCAGCGCGGTGACGATATCGATGTGCGCGGGCAATTGCGGCGCGGCGATGGCGTCCTCGACGCTGAGCTTGAGAAAGCTCATGCGTTCGAACTGAAGGCGCTGCGCGAGCGCGCGTGACTTGTCGACGAGCTCGGCGCGCGTTTCGACACCATAGATATGCCCGGTCGGCAACGCCTTGAAAAACAGGTCGTAGAGGATGAAGCCGAGATAGGATTTGCCGGCGCCATGGTCGGCGAGCGTGATTCCGGCGCTCTGGCCGTTCTCGGCGAGCAGTTCGGCGAGCAGCGGCTCGATGAAATGGAAGAGGTGGTAGACCTGCTTGAGCTTGCGCCGGCTGTCCTGGTTGAGCTTGCCGTCGCGCGTCAGGATGTGCAGCTCCTTGAGCAACTCAATCGACTGCTCAGGCTTGATTTCGGGAATGGGCGGCACGGGCGTCTGAGAATTGTTCGTGAAAACGCCCATTTTAAACGCGATGCCGGTTCAAATTCGGCAAACTTCAAAACCCACCGCGCATTGACACAGAGGTGCAGGCAGCGCAGAGGAGGTCGGAAGCTTTGATCGGAGGACCCATTGCTTGGCCTTGCCTTTCTCTGCGTAATCTCTGCGTCTCTGCGGCTCTGCGGTGGGTGTAGGGTTTTAACGTGGGATAATGCCGCCCTTCAGACAGTAATGGACTCCGATGGCGATTCAGTGGTATCCCGGTCACATGACCTCGGCGCGCAAGAAAGCGGCCGAGACGATGGCGGCGATCGACGTGGTGATCGAGGTCGTCGACGCACGCCTGCCCGAAGCGAGCACCAACCCGATGGTGCGCGAACTGCGCCTGCATCGCCAGCGCCCCTGCCTGAAGGTGCTTAACAAGGCGGACCTCGCCGATCCGCAGGTGACGAGCGAGTGGCTCGACTATTACGACGCGCAGGACGGCGTCAAAGCGGTCGCGTTGTCGAGCAAGAATCAGCGCGAGGTGGCGCGTATTCCAGCGCTGTGCCAGCGTCTGGCGCCACACCGCAACGACAATATTAAGCAATTGCGCATGATGATCATGGGCATTCCCAACGTCGGCAAATCGACGCTGATGAACGCGCTCGTCAAGCGCAAGATCGCCAAGGTCGGCGACGAGCCGGCGGTGACCAAATCGCAGCAGATGCATCAGCTCAGCGTGCGCCACTCGATCGTCGATACGCCAGGCTTGATGTGGCCGAAAATCGCGCACGAAAGCGACGGGCTGATGCTCGCCGCGAGCCATGCCGTCGGGCGCAACGCGATCATCGACGAGGAGGTCGCCGTCTTCCTCGCCGGCCTGCTGATCGCCCGCTACCCGGCGCTGATCGTCGCGCGTTACGGTTTTCCCGTCGCCGGGCTCGACGCGGTGGCCGTCGTCGAAGGCATCGCCAAACGGCGGGGTTTGCTGGTGCGCGGCGGTGACGCCGATTTCGAAAAGGCGGCGATGGTTTTCGTACAGGATTATCGCGACGGCAAACTCGGCCGGATCAGCCTTGAAAGTCCGGCAACGCGGCGCGTCATGCTCGCTGCGGCGAGCGTCGAGCCGGCCGTCGACAGGTCGGCCGGCGACCAGTCGACGGAGCAGTGAACGCGGAAGCTAGGGTCGGTCGGCGGCGGGCGCTTCGGGTTGTGGCTTGACGACGTAATGCCTGATGGTCGGAATCAGATCGTGCCAGATATACCAGCCGCTCATGCCGATCAGCGCCAGCCAGATCAGCAGCTGGATGAAGAAAACCCGCACATTGCGCTGCTGACGACTGAGTTTGTTTGCCGGATCGGTGGCGCCGCATTGCGGGCAGGCGAGAGCCGATGTATCGACCTCACGCGAGCATGCACGGCACGGTACAAGGGGCATGGGATAATCCTTATCAAAATCCTAGCGAAACGATGATTTCGGCATAATCTGGCAAGTCCCATGTTACCTTGCCCGGCAAGAAGTGCAAGAATGCCACGCAGCGTTTTCTTGAGCGAAAGACAGAACGATGGAAGACCGCCTGACCGAAATTGAAATCAAAGTCAGCCTCACCGAGCATCTCGTTGAGGAACTCAACCGCGCCCTATTTCGCCAGCAGCAGCAAATCGACCTGCTGCAGGAACAGTTGCGACACGTTTACGGCAAGATGCTGGCCAACGCCGAACCGGTCGAGGCCGGCGATCTGCGCGACGAGATTCCGCCGCATTACTGAACGATCGCCATTCGCGCCGGCTATTTTTTGCTCAGCGAAATGGTCTTCTTCAGCTTGCCGATGACGTGCATTTCGCACGGCTGGCAGTCAAAGCGCAGGCTCAACTTCTCCCTGCCGTTGATCAGGATCATCGGGTCCGGGCGGAGTCCCTTCACCTGCTTGGGACAGAGATTAAAACTGTAGCGCAGGCAGTGCTTGGTGATCATCAGCGACACTTCGCTTTTTTCCTCGCCGCACTCGTAGGCCGCGGCGATCACGCTGACTCCGTGCTTCTCGTAAAAGGCGCGCGCTTTGGCGTTGAAGACATTGCCAAGATAACTCAGCGCGTCGTCCGGGTAGCGCGCCGGCGGCTCGACCGGCAAGCGCCGGGCCGGCCGCCGCCGCGCGCTGGCGCGCGCGGCGTCGAGCGCGGCGACGACAGTGCGGCGCAGCGCGTTGAGTGCGGACGCCGGAAGAAACCATGGCGCGCCAATCGCCAACTCGATGCTGCGCGCGCGGTAAATCGTTCCGCCGAGTTTGCCGAGATTGGCGCGCAGAACGGCGAGCGCCTGCTCGCCGTTCTGCGCCTCCTCCCGGGCGTGTTGCAGGCGGGAAACGGCGCTGACGCCTTCATCGTCGGTCAGCTTCAGTTCGAAGCCGTCGGCCACTTCGCCAAGAACGATACGCAGCGGAATATGGCGCTCGGCCGACTTCTTTTCGAGCTGACGCTCGAACGCCTGGTCGTGATTACGGTAGATCGTCGTGTTGGCCAGCAGGTCGCCGGGGACGGTGTTGTGCGCCGGGAACAGTCGATAGCCGGAGGCGATCTTTTCGGCGCGGTTGATGCGCAGGCCGGCGAGTTCGCCGTCGGCTTTGAAGTAGCTGATGCCGTCACCGTTGTGCAGCGCCGTATCGCCACCGGTTTCGAAATGATCGCGGGCGATCCGGGTAACCTCGCCGATTGGCTTGCCGACGAACTTCGGCGAAGCGAAAGCGCCGAGATCGGCGTCGCGTTCATTGACGAAATAATCGGTCGCTCCGCGGTTGAAGGTTTTGTCGGCTTGCGGCGTGAAGGAGAAGGTGGAGAGGCCCGACGAAGTCCGCCGCATGTCGGGTGAGGCGATGATGATCGCGTCGAGCAACTGGCGGTAATGCGCGGTGATGTTCTTGACGTAGGACAGGTCCTTGAGCCGGCCTTCGATTTTGAACGAGCGGATGCCGGCGGCGATCAACGCGGCAAGGTTGGCGCTCTGGTCGTTGTCCTTGATCGAGAGCAGGTGCTGGTCTTGTGCGACGAGGCGGCCGTCGGCGTCGGCAAGCGAGTAAGGCAGTCGGCACGCCTGCGAGCAGTCACCGCGATTGGCGCTGCGCCCGGTTGTCGCCTGGCTCAGGTTGCACAGACCGCTGTAGCTCACGCACAGCGAGCCGTGCACGAAAAACTCGAGCGTCGCGCTCGTCTGCCCGGCAATGCGGCGGATCTGCGCCAGTGAGAGTTCGCGCGCGAGGACCATTTGCGAGAAGCCGACGTCTTCGAGAAAGCGCGCTTTTTCCGGCGTACGAATATCGGTTTGCGTACTCGCGTGCAACGCGATGGCCGGCAGATCGACTTCGAGCAGGCCCATGTCCTGGATGATCAGCGCGTCGGCGCCGGCTTCGTGGAGCTGCCAGGCGAGCCGCCGGGCGTCCTCGAGTTCGTCGTCCCTGAGTATCGTGTTGAGCGCAACCAGGACGCGTGCATTGTAGCGATGCGCGGTGGTGCACAAGCGCTCGACGTCGGCGACCGAGTTGTCGGCGTTGGCGCGAGCGCCAAAAGCCGGTCCGCCGATATAGACGGCGTCGGCGCCGTGCTCGATCGCCGCGATGCCGAAATCGGCATTTTTGGCCGGCGCGAGCAATTCGATGCGCGCGGGCCTGTCGTTGCGGACGTCGATTGGTTGGCTCATGAAGCGTTCTCGGGCAAGGCTCGCCATTGTAAATCATTGACCCACAGCCATCGTTAACCGTTGGTCGGCGCTCGCCATCGTTCTATTTCTTGCCGCGGCTTGTCAACCGCTTGGCGTGCAGCGCGTTATTTGCCACATGGTGGGCATCCACCGAAACGAATGGAGTTGGACATGGGCAGTATGAGTAACGAATCGTTTGATGAATTTCTCGATTCGCTGAAAGAAGCCGGCGTCGCGATCAGCAACGAACTCGAATTGCGCGAGCGCCTTGCTGAAGTTCAGCGCTGGCGTTACGCCTTTTCGACGCTGGCGTCGAACGGCCGGCCACTCGGCATCCGCTTTGAGGACCATAGCGCCGGCGTCAACCAGGCACAGATCCACCGTGCCTTTACGCAGTTCCAGTTTCCCGAAAGCGTGGAAATCGCATTTTCCGCGAGCCTGCGCGTCGACCACTGATCGAGCGGCTCGTCGCGCCCGGCGCGACGGCCTGAGCGAATCGACCGAGGACCGGCGCTGACTGGTTTTCGGGGAAAAAGACCCGCCGTTTTTACACAGCGGGTCTTTTTTATTGTTCTCAGCGCGTAATTGGCCGATAGCGGATCCGCCTGGGCTTGGCGCCTTCTTCGCCGAGGCGGCGAACCTTGTCTTCCTCGTACTCGTGGTAGTTGCCGGCGAAGAAGGTCCATTGCGAGTCGCCTTCGCAGGCCAGGATGTGCGTGCAGATGCGGTCGAGGAACCAGCGGTCGTGCGAGATGACCATGACACTGCCGCCGAATTCGAGCAGCGCGTCTTCGAGCGCGCGCAGCGTTTCGACGTCAAGGTCGTTCGACGGTTCGTCGAGGAGCAGGACGTTGCCGCCGGCGATCAGCGTTTTAGCCATGTGCAACCGGCCGCGCTCGCCGCCCGAGAGCGTGCCGACGTGCTTCTGCTGGTCGGAACCCTTGAAGTTGAAGCGACCGATGTAGGCACGCGCCGGCGTTTCATACTTGCCGACGGTGAGGATATCCGAGCCGCCCGAAATTTCCTCGAAAACGGTCTTGTTGGCGTCGAGGCAGTCGCGGCTTTGGTCGACGTAGGCGAGCTTGACCGTCGTGCCGATGTCGACTTCGCCCGAGTCGGGCTTCTCTTGGCCGGTGAGCATGCGAAAGAGCGTCGATTTGCCGGCGCCGTTCGGCCCGATGATGCCGACGATCGCGCCGGGTGGAACCGAAAACGACAGGTTGTCGATCAGCAGCCGATCGCCGAAAGCCTTTGATACGCCCGTGAAGTCGATGACCTTGCCGCCAAGGCGCTCACCGACGGGGATGAAGATTTCTTGCGTCTCGTTACGCTTCTGGTAGTCGACGCTCGCCAGCTCTTCGAAACGTGCCAGGCGGGCTTTGCTCTTCGCTTGCCGCGCCTTGGGGTTCTGCCGCACCCATTCGAGCTCCTGCTTGATCGTCTTGATGCGGCCAGACTCCTGCTTTGATTCGGTTTCAAGGCGCGCTTGCTTCTGTTCGAGCCAGCTCGAGTAGTTGCCTTTCCACGGAATGCCCTCGCCGCGGTCGAGTTCGAGGATCCACTCGGCGGCGTTGTCGAGGAAGTAGCGGTCGTGGGTGACGGCGACGACGGTGCCGGGGAAGCGGACGAGAAATTGTTCGAGCCATTCGACCGATTCGGCGTCGAGGTGGTTGGTCGGTTCGTCGAGCAGCAGCATGTCGGGTTTCGAGAGCAGCAGTTTGCATAGCGCGACGCGGCGCTTTTCGCCGCCCGAGAGGTGGCGGATCGGCGCGTCCCACGGCGGCAGGCGCAGGGCGTCGGCGGCCAGCTCAAGCTGGCTGGCAAGGTCCGAACCGCTGGCGGCGATGACCGCTTCGAGGCGTGCCTGTTCTTCGGCGAGCTGGTCGAAATCGGCGTCTGGCTCGGCGTAGGCGGCGTACACCTGTTCGAGTTTTTCCTGCGCCTGCATCACTTCGCCCATCCCCGACTCGACTTCCTGACGCACGGTCAGTGCGGGGTCGAGTTGCGGTTCCTGCGGCAGATAGCCGATGTGCAGGCCGGGCATCGGCGTCGCTTCGCCGATGATGTCGGTGTCGACGCCGGCCATGATGCGCAGCACCGTCGATTTGCCCGAGCCATTAAGGCCGAGCAGGCCGATCTTGGCGCCCGGGAAAAAGGACAACGAAATGTCCTTGATGATCTGGCGCTTCGGCGGAACGATCTTGCCGACGCGGTTCATCGTAAATACGTATTGAGCCATGGGTCTCGCTGGAGTTGGAGTAAAGGGGCTGAGCGGGCGGTGGGGCACGGCCGCAGAGGCGCTAGCTTAACAGAACGGCGGTTTCGGCAGGCGGCGCGCCAAGGGCCCTGGTTTTTCCGGAGGCACGCGAACGTTGAACCGGATCGACGCTCCGCAGCGTCGCCAGGTGACGCGCGAGGCGCGCTGCCGCGCTCTAGCGGCGGATCGTTTCGTCGAGCGTGATATCGACCATGAACTCGTTCGACAGGCGTTCGAGGTCGCTGGTCAGTGCGCGCGCGTCGAGCGTCGCCGAAGCGGTCAATTCGGCGCAAGCATGGAACAGGATTTCGGCCGACATCGGCGCGCTGGCCGTATGCGTGTTCAGTTCTTCGACGTTGATCGCGTGCCGGGCAAGGACTTGCGATACCTCGCGCACGATCCCGATGCGGTCGTGGCCGACGAGCGAGAGCTTGAGCCGCCGGTTGCCGCCGGCCGACGATGCGCCGGCCGCGTCGCTGGCTGGCGGGCTCGACTCGGCGCAGGTGACGCGCAGCCCGGGCAGGCGGGCCAGCGCCGACTTGAGCGCCTGGGCGTCAGTGGCCGCGATAGCGACGCAGACGATGCCGGCGAACTGTCCGGCGAGGTGCGACATCGACGACTCAAGCCAGTTGCCGCGGTGTTCGCTGATCGCCGTCGCGAGTTGTTCGACGAGGCCCGGCCGGTCGTCGCCGATGACCGTGAGGACGAGGGATAGCGAATTGACGAGTGATTTGCCGGGATCCAGGCTCATGACGCACTCCGCGATGGCGATGCGCCATTGTAACCCGCGGCCCCGCAGCCGGCGCCGTTCTTACTTCTCGACGAAGGCGCGTTCGATCACGTAGTCGCCCGTCGCGCCGATGTGCGGCGAAATTTCGAAGCCGCGCGCATCGAGCCGCGCGCAGCAGTCGGCGATCATCGCCGGGCTGCCGCAGATCATTGCGCGGTCGTTTCGCGCGTCGAGCGGCGGCAGGCCAATGTCCGTAAACAGTTTGCCGCTGTCGATCAGTTCGGTGATCCGGCCCTGGTGCACGAAGGGCTCGCGCGTCACCGTCGGATAGTAGATCAGCTTGTCGCGAACGAGATCGGAAAAGAACTCGTGCGCGGGCAATTCGTGCGCGATGAAATCGCGGTAGGCGAGTTCGCTGACCGTGCGCACGCCGTGCACCAGGATCACTTTCTCGAAACGCTCGTAGCTCTCCGGATCCTGAATCAGGCTCAGGAAAGGCGCGAGGCCGGTGCCGGTGGCCAGCAGGTAGAGATGTTTACCGGGCTTGAGATCGCGCAAAACGAGTGTTCCGGTCGGCTTGCGGCTGACGACGACGGTGTCGCCGACGCTGAGGTTCTGCAGCTTCGAGGTCAGCGGGCCATTGGCCACCTTGATGCTGAAGAACTCGAGGAATTCGTCGTGGTTGGCGCTCGCAATGCTGTAGGCGCGCGTCAGCGGCCGGCCTGCCTGTTCGAGGCCAAGCATCACGAACTGGCCGTTGATGAAGCGCAGCCCGGCGTCGCGCGTCGTGCGGAAGCTGAATAGCTTGTCGTTCCAGTGATGGACCGAAAGCACTTTTTGCGTCGATAGCGTACTCATTATGGCTCTCTGACAATTTTTACAGACGGGCTATCTTAAGCCGCGCTAATATATTCGTAAAATTGATTGTCTCGATAACACCGATCGATGGAGTGGATATGAGATTCACGCTGCGGCAAATCGCCGTCTTCGCCGCCGTTGCGAGCGGCGAGAGCGTCTCGCGCGCGGCCCGCGAACTCTCGTTGTCGCAGTCGGCAACGAGCATGGCGCTGGCCGAACTCGAGCGCATTTACGACACCCAGCTTTTCGACCGCGTCGGCAAGTCGCTGCGCCTTAACGAAGTCGGCCAATCGCTGTTGCCGCAGGCGATCGAACTCATCGAGCGCGCCGCGGCGATGGAGACTCTGCTCGAGGGGCGTTCCGGGTTCGGCCGGCTGCGCATCGGCGCGACGCTGACGATCGGCAACTATCTCGCGACGCTGATCGTTGCCGATTACCTCAAGCGCCACCCCGAGGCGAGTGCCGAGCTGCAGGTGCATAACACGGCGACGATCATCGACCAGATCGCGCGCCACAAACTCGACCTGGGCCTCATCGAAGGCCGTTGCCGGCATCCCGATCTCGTCTCCGAAGCGTGGGTCGAGGACGAACTCGTGGTTTTTTGCGCGCCGAATCACCGGCTGGCGCACCAGGGTTCGGCGACGCTCGCCGAGCTCGCACAAGAATATTGGATCATGCGCGAAACCGGCTCGGGGACTCGCGAGACGCTCGACCAGGCCTTGCGCCAGCAGCAATGCGAAGCGAAGGTGCGGCTCGAGCTCGAGCACACCGAAGCGATCAAGCGCGCCGTCGAATTCGGCCTGGGCATCGGTTGCATCTCGCGGCTCGCGCTGCGCGAAGCGTTTCGTCGCGGCAGCCTGGTTGCCCTGAAGACGCCGCAGCTTGACCTGCTGCGCCACTTTCAGTTCGTCTGGCACCAGCGTAAATTCCAGACCGCAGGGATGCGCGAATTCGTCGCGCTGTGCCGGGGCATGACTGCCGGCGTCGAACGCAGCGACGAGATCGAGTGGCCCTTCATTCCGTAGCGTGTTGAATCGGCGATCGATTAAGATAGCGGGCGTGAGCGATTCGGAGAGGCAAAAAGTGATGCGCGCAATGTCGGCAAGCACGGTGATCAGCGACCCGTATCGGGCGGGCATGGCGCTCGGAGAGTCCATCGCCGCGCTCGACCCGGAAGTGGTTTTTCTGTTCTCGTCGATCCACTATTCGCTCCCCGACCTGCTCGAAGGTTTGCACGACGGGCTCGGCAGCGATCGCGTGATCGTTCTTGGCAACAGCGGCGACGGCTGTTTTAGCGCCGACGGCGTGTCCGACTACGGAGCCTCAGCGCTGGCGCTCAATTCGTCTGGCGAGGTGCGCTGGCGGCTCGAGCGGGTCAGCCCGCTGCACGGCGATCCGGCCGGCAAACTGAGCGAACTGTTCGCCCGGCTGGCCGATGAGGGCGACGAGCCGTGCTGGGCCTACCTCGTCTCGGACTGTCGCTCCGACGTCGGCCGCCTGGAGGCCGCACTCCAGGAACGAATCGGCTTTCCGGTCGTCGGTGGCCTCTCGATGGACGATCGACGCGGGGGAACCGGCTTTATCTACGTTAACCGCGAGGTGATTACCGACGCTCTGGTCGTGCTCGCCGCCTACGGCGACCTGCGCTTTTCGATTGCCGTCGGCAGCGCGCAGCGCGCCGTCGGCCATGCCGGACAGATCGAGTCGGCGGACGCCAACGAGATCCATCGGATCGATGGCATCAGCGCCGTGGCCTTCGTCGAAGCGCAGACCGGCAAGCCCGTTCTCCAGTCTGACCGCGGTGTCCTTGCCGTCAGGATCGTCACTCCCGGCGCGCCCGACGAAGCGCGGCTACGCTCGGTCAAGCTCGAACAGGCTGCCAGCCCCGGTTCGCTCGGTTTTTTCGGCGAAGTCAAGGTCGGAGAGTCGCTGCAGGTGTGCCAGGCCCAGCGCGAACTCATGCTGGCTGAAGTCGAGGACATCGCCGGTACGCTGCGCAGCGGCAAGTGCACGCCGGCTGGCGCTTTGCTGATCAGTTGCACCGGGCGCAAGGCCTTCCTCGGGTCGCTCATCGACGGCGAGATCAGTGCACTCAAGCGCGCGTTCGCAGCGGGCCTTCCGCTCGGCGGTTTTCCTTCACGCGGCGAAATCGCACCGCGTCAGCGTGCCAACGGATATACCCGCAACCTGTTTCACAATATGACTTATGTCGTGGTGATGTTCTGGCAGTGACGATGAAGCCGCACTATCTGAGCCTGCTCGATGATGCGCCCAGAGGTTTCGTCACCGGACAATTCGGCAAGCGCGAACTGCTGTCGGGTGTCGTCGTGCTGCTCGCCGCCGACTGTGAGTCGGCCTACACGCTGTTGCCCGACTTTCGCGCCCGCGTCGAAGGGCTCGTATTGACCGTCGGGCCGGCGAAGGCAGAACGCGTTGGTCCTTTGCTCTGGCACGTCAGCCTGCCGCGAGAAGCCGTGCACCAGGGCGACGTGGGGTCGCTGCTCGAACTGGCACGACTGGTCATCGCGACGGCGAGCGAGCTGCGTGACGAGTCGATCGCCGCGCGGCTCGGCGAAGAACGCCTGATCGACGAGCAGAGCCAGCATGCGGAAGACTATCAGCGCATCAACAACGCGCTGCAGGAGCAGGTCGCGCTACTCGCCGCCAGCGAGAACAAGCTGCAGACCATTCTCGACAGTGTCGATGCCTGCATCTACCTCAAGGATCGCCAATACCGCTACATTTTCGCCAACCGTGCCACGCGCGAACATCTCGCCCGCGGGGCCGACGACATCATCGGCTTCGCCGACGAAGACTTCTTCGACGAGGCGACTGCTGCGCTGCTAAAGCGCAGCGACGTCGAGGTTCTCGAATGGGGCAGAACCACCGTGGGCGAGGAAACGAATACGGTGCGCGGTAGCGACAAGACCGTGATCTATCGATCGACCAAGCTCCCGCTTTTGGGCGACGACGGTCAGATCTTTGCACTGTGCGGGGTATCGACCGATATCACTCAGCTCAAAGAGCGCGAAGCGCAGCTCAAACACATCGCCCACTATGACGTGCTGACGATGCTACCCAACCGCGTCTGGCTGGCCGACCGGCTGCAGCAGGCGATCGCGCAGTCGCTGCGGAACGACAAGCTGCTCGCTGTCGCCTATCTCGACCTCGATGGTTTCAAGACGATCAACGATCGCCACGGACACGGAGTCGGTGACCAGCTGCTCGTTGCCCTGGCCCAGCGCATGAAAGAAACGCTGCGCGAGAGCGACACGCTGGCGCGCCTGGGCGGCGACGAATTCATCGCGGTCTTGCTCGACCTGGCGAACCGTGCCGCCAGCGTACCGATGATTACGCGCTTGCTGGCGGCGGCCGCGGCGCCGGTGCACATCGACGGCCTGGTGCTCACGGTCTCGGCCAGCCTGGGCGTGACTTTTTTTCCGCAGGCCGAGGATGTCGATGCCGACCAGCTGCTGCGCCAGGCGGACCAGGCGATGTATCAAGCCAAGCTCGCCGGCAAGAACCGATACCACTTTTTTGACGCCGAAAAGGACCGCTCGGCGCGCGGCCTGCATGAAAGCCTCGAGCACATTCGGCAGGGGCTGATAAATAGGGAGTTCGTTCTCCATTACCAGCCGAAGGTGAACATGCGCAGCGGGCAGGTGATCGGCGCCGAAGCGCTTGTGCGCTGGCAGCACCCGCAACGCGGTCTGCTCCTGCCCGGTACTTTCCTGCCGGTGATCGAGAATCACCCGCTCGCGGTCAGCCTCGGGCAATGGGTCATCGATGAAGCGTTAAGGCAGATCGAAGTCTGGCAGGCCGCTGGCCTCAACCTGCCGGTGAGCGTCAATGTCGGTGCGCGTCAGCTGCTGCAACCGGCGTTCGCCGCGTCTCTTATGCAGTCTCTCGAACAGCATCCGAAGGTTTCGCCCACGCAGCTCGAAATTGAGATCGTCGAAACGAGCGCTCTCGAAGATCTCCCGACGGTATCGACGATCATCGAGACGTGCAAAAAGATCGGCGTTCGCTTTTCTCTCGACGACTTTGGTACCGGATATTCGTCGCTCGGTTATCTGAAGCGTTTGCCGGTCGATCAACTGAAAATAGACCGGAGTTTTGTCAGCGACATGCTCGACGACCCGGATGACCTGACCATTCTTGACGGAGTCCTTAGCCTGGCCGTCGCTTTTGATCTTCAGGTCATTGCCGAGGGCGTCGAAAGCGAGGAGCAAGGCGCCATGCTCTTGCGACTCGGCTGCGACCTGGGCCAGGGATATGGCATCGCGCGGCCGATGCCTGCCCACGAGTTCGCCGAATGGACGGCGAACTGGCAAACGAAGACGAGCTGGAAAAATATCGCGCCGGCCCGACGCGAGTTCCTGCCTCTGCTCTACGCGCTGGCCGAGCATCGGGCGTGGGCCAGGGGCGTCGAAGATTGCGCGCAAAACGGCGGCGCGAATGCGCCGCAGGCTGAAGCGCTCTGCCGCTTTACAGCCTGGCTGCAATCGGCGGACGCGCGGACCTTGACCGATTTCGTCAATATCGAACACGTGGTCGCCCTGCACCACAGCGTGCATCAGAGCGCGCAGGACCTGTGCTGCGCTCCGCGGAAAACTGCCGGCGCCGGCGAGCGGGTCGCAGATTTCTCGGGCATCGTCAATGAGCTCAGCGTTAACATTCTGGCGGCGATCGACGCGTCGAGCCGCATGCGAGGATATTAAGCCGAGCGCTGCGTCCGCTCGGGCAATCGGTCAATCCGCCGCGTTTTGTCGTCGCCGGCACTCGGCTGCGCTGCAAAGATATTTGCTATTACTGGTGTTTGGCTGCATAGTGCCGGTAGCGATTTCGAGCATAGTGTTGTTTGTAGGTCTAGTATTCGCAGTTCTGCGGCGCCATTCCCCCATATTTCCTCGCCATCTTGATAGTCGCCCCCCTGGGGCTAGACCCCGTTAACTTTCGGAGATACAAGATATGGCAGCAGGAACAGTCAAGTGGTTTAACGATGCCAAGGGCTTTGGCTTTATTACGCCGGCCCAAGGTGGTGAAGATCTGTTCGCCCATTTTTCGGCGATTCAAGGCACCGGTTTCAAGACCCTGAAAGAAGGTCAGCAAGTGACATTCGACGTCACGACGGGTCAGAAGGGCCTGCAGGCCAGCAACATCTATCCGGTCTGAAAGTGAAGTCGGCGTGGTTTTCAACGCCCGCTGATTACTGAAAGTAGCCCGGCACGGTCCGGGCTATTTTTTTACCTGCCGGAGAGACAGATATGGCCAAAGAAGAACTGATTGAAATGCAGGGCGTGGTTGCCGAGGCGCTATCCGACTCGCGCTTTCTCGTGACGATGGATAACGGACACAAACTGGTTGCCTATACCGCTGGCAAAATGCGCAAGAACCACATTCGTATCCTCGCCGGAGACAAGGTTTCCCTTGAACTTTCGCCTTACGACCTGAGCAAGGGGCGCATCACTTTCAGGCACATCGAGGGCCGCCCCGCCATGTCGGCGACGCCAAGACGCAAATGAAGCGCAAGACGCTTGCTGTGACGCATGGCGTCACTTGAAGGAAGTACGTACAGGGTCCGCGCGTTGCGGCCACGGCCGGAAGTCCGTTCTGATAGTATTCGCCGCTAACCACAGGAAGTGAGGACGACCTCGCCGCTCCATCTCGTGTCGGGGACGGCCGCTCATTGTCGAGGAGCGTTTTATGACCTGGGGAATCCTTTTAATCGCCGGGCTGTTCGAAATCGGCTGGGCGATTGGGCTCAAGTACACCGAGGGCTTTTCACGGCTGTGGCCGACGGTCTGGACTCTTCTCTCCATGACGCTCAGCGTCGGCTTGCTCGGCGTCGCCATGAAAACGCTTCCCGTTGGTACGGCCTATGCGGTCTGGGTCGGCGTCGGTGCGATCGGCACGGCCATATTGGGCATCGTCCTGTTTAAAGAACCGGCCAACGCAGCCCGACTTTTTAGCCTGGCACTCATCCTTGCCGGTATAGTCGGCCTCAAACTGTCCATGCCGTGACCTGCGCTTGGCGAGAATAACGGGCGGCAGACCACCGTTCTTTTCTCGGCGGCTGACCAGGAGAGCCGGTTGATTGCGGGTTGCCCGTCATCGTGGCGACTCGCATCTCGCGGCCGGCCGGCGGGAATAGCCATTAAACGTTCGTACCGGTCGATTTATTCTGCATGTGAACGCCTTGTCCTCGTCGTAAGAGCGCGGCGCACTGCCGCGGTCGTGTGCGGCTGGACCTTTGCTCGCCTTGTGGGACAATGCCGCAGAATCTGCCATGCGGCCTGCTGGCCGGCGCCGCGACTATCCGCCGGAACGCCGACGGCTGATTGGCTGCCAGACGCACTGGCTTTGCCCCCCACATCCTTGCGTGGTCATTATTTTGAGGAGCTGCCCATGGCCGTCATGACCGAGCCACCGGTCGCGACACAGGAGCGCGAGAACCGCCCCGGCGCGGGCTGGCGCCTGCGTCTATACACCATCATCTTTGAGGCTGACACGCGTGCCGGGCGCGCCTTCGATCTCGCGCTACTGGCGCTTATTCTTGCCAGCGTCGTTGTCGTCATGCTCGACAGCATGGCGACCGTCAATGTGCGCTGGGGCGGCCGGCTGACATGGCTCGAGTGGCTATTTACGGCAATTTTCAGCGTCGAATACGTCCTTCGCCTCGTCTGCGTTCGGCACCCGACGCGTTATGCGCGCAGCGTCTTCGGCGTGATCGACATTCTGGCCATCGCACCGACCTACCTCGCGCTCTTCGTTCCCGGGCTCGGCGCGCTGCTCGATGTGCGCGTGCTGCGCCTGCTGCGAGTTTTCCGTATCCTCAAGCTCGGCGCCTACGTCCGGGAGTTTGCCGAACTCGGCAACGCCATTATGGCGACGCGCCGCAAGATTGCCGTGTTCCTGACCTTCGTGCTCGTCGTGGTCATCGTCATGGGTACCCTGATGTACGTCGTCGAAGGGGGGCGAAACGGATTCACGAGCATCCCGGTTTCCATTTACTGGGCGATCACGACGCTGACTACGGTGGGCTTTGGCGACATTTCACCGACAACTGATCTGGGGCGTCTGATCGCTTCGCTGATGATGCTGATGGGCTGGGGCACACTGGCCGTGCCGACCGGCATAGTCAGCGCCGAATTCGCGGCACGCCGAATCCGCCCCGAACCGACGACGCGGACCTGCCATGAATGCCTTGCCGAAGGCCAGTCGGCAGACGCCAACTTCTGCGCCAGCTGCGGTGCGCGACTTCCGCCCTATCAGCACGAGTAGGGCGGCCGCATGCCCTGGTGAGAACTGCACGTCGTAGCTCTCACCAGTTAAAAATACCATCGTCATCGACTGCGGCGAAGCGAATTTGCAGCAGATAGCGGACTTGACTTGTGCTTCCGGCAAGTAAAGCGACCGCTAAAATTTGCCGCTGTGGCTCCACGCCAGCCTGCGAAATCCACGGCCAACAACCGCGGCGCAATTAATCGCGGCGGCCTCAGGAGCGTGCATTGTGGTACAGGCCACGCTCAGTCTTGCCGGGCGCCGGCAGTCGATTCGGGCACACGAGTTGCCAATGGGTAAGAATCCAAATCCACCGGATTTGTGACGATGATGGTCTGACCTACGACGGAGAAAAACATGAGCACACCCACCGCACATGCCGCAGACCCCCGCAATACTGAACAGCTTGGGCGCGCTCATTACTCCGGCGATGCGCCCGCAAGCCCGTCAGCCGTCTCCTGGGGCGCCATCCTTGCCGGGGCAGCCGGGGCGGCAGCGCTCGCCCTGATTCTTCTTATTCTTGGCATGGGCCTCGGCTTGTCATCGGTGTCGCCGTGGTCGAGCCAAGGCGCTAGTGCCACGACGATCGGCGTGGCGACGATTCTGTGGCTCACTTTCACGCAGCTGGCGGCGTCCGGCATGGGCGGCTACCTGGCCGGTCGACTGCGCACGAAATGGGCGGCCGTGCCTCTGGATGAGGTCTATTTCCGTGACACGGCGCATGGTTTCCTCGCCTGGGCGGTGGCGACGCTGGTGACCGCGGCCTTGCTGACGTCGGCGATCACCTCCATCGTCAGTGGAGGAGCACAAGCGGTTGCTTCCATTGCCGGCGGCGCTGCTGCGACCGGTGCGTCGGCGGCCAAGAACGATAACGCTTCGCCTGGTGACGGCATCGGCATGGGCTACTTTGTCGATTCGCTCTTTCGCCAGGACATGACCCCGTCGACGGGCTCCGCCCCGGCCCAGGCAATGGGTGGCGAAGCAAGCGTATCCGGCTCCACGCCGGAAGTTGCTCGCATCATTGCCAATGACCTGAGAACGGGCAGCCTGCCTCCGGACGATATGCGCTACGTTGCCCATTTGGTCGCGCAACGCACCGGCATCGCTCAGGCCGACGCCGAAAAGCGCGTAACCGACGTCTTCGGCAAGGTCCAGGCGAAACTCAAGGCGGTAGAAGCCAGCGCGCGGGAGGCCGCCGACAAAGCGCGCAAGGCCTCCGCTTATTCAGCACTTTGGATATTCGTGTCGTTGCTTGGCGGTGCCTTCGTTGCGAGCCTGGGTGCCACCTACGGCGGCCGTCGCCGCGATCTTTGATCGGTAACTGACTAATACGGGAGTCACCTCATGCGTTCACTGCTATTGTTGTTTCTCGGCGTGCCGATCCCGATCATCATCTTGATCGCTTTGTTCATCTGATTCACCGTAACACTCGAAAGGACTCAACATGGCTACGTCCGCATCTGCATCGACAACGAAGAAGACGACCCGCCCAGCAAGCACAACGGAGGCCACGGCAATGCTGCGGGCCGACCATAAACGCGTCAGCGCACTCTTCGAGGAATACGAAAAGGCTCGTGCAGTCACCAAGAAGAAAGACCTTGTGGCCCTGATTTGCACCGAGCTGACCATCCATGCCCAACTCGAGGAAGAAATCTTCTACCCGGCCGTCAAAAAAGCCTTGAAGGACCACGAGCTGGTTCCCGAGGCGACCGTCGAACACGCAACGCTCAAATACCTCATCGCGCAAGTCAAGGATGTAGAGCCCGATGGCGACCTGTTCGACGCCAAGATCAAGGTGCTGTCGGAGTACGTGAAGCACCACGTCAAGGAAGAGCAGAACGAGATGTTTCCGAAGGCCAGGGCGACTAAGCTCGACATGAAGGAACTCGGCGCCCGGATGGCGGCGCGCAAGGACGAGTTGATGGCGGCGCTGGCTTAACACCGACCCGGGAGAGCAACCATGCAAGGCAAGAAAAGATCCGTTATTCGCTCAAGTGCCTCGAATGCGACAAGTGTCAGCCCTAACTCAGATGTCACGATCGGTGCTGGTGGCGAGCTTCACCAACGCGCTGGCGATCAGCACGAGACGCTCACCACCAATCAGGGTTTGCCGATCTCGGACAACCAGAACTCGCTCAAGTCCAGCCCGCGAGGCCCGACGCTGTTGGAGGACTTTGTCCTGCGCGAGAAGATTTTCCACTTCGATCACGAGCGCATCCCCGAACGCGTCGTGCATGCTCGCGGGACCGCTGCGCACGGGACGTTCGAGCTGACCGATTCGCTGGCGGAATATACGACGGCGAAGATTCTTACCGAGGTGGGTGAGAAAACACCACTCTTCACGCGCATCTCGACGGTGGCGGGCGGCGCAGGTTCGATCGACACGCCGCGCGACGTGCGCGGCTTCGCCGTCAAGCTGTATACGAAGGAAGGCAACTGGGATCTGGTCGGCAACAACATTCCCGTCTTCTTCATCCAGGACGCGATCAAGTTCCCCGACCTAGTCCACGCGGTGAAAATGGAACCCGACCGCGGCTTTCCGCAGGCCGCGACCGCACACGACACATTCTGGGACTACATCTCGGTGACGCCGGAGTCGATGCACATGGTCATGTGGATCATGTCGGACCGAACTTTGCCGCGCTCGCTGCGCATGATCGAAGGCTTCGGCATCCATAGCTTCCGGCTCGTCAATGCGGCTGGCGAGTCAACCTTCGTCAAGTTCCACTGGCGACCCAAGCTCGGCCTGCAATCGACGATCTGGGACGAGACCGTGAAAATCGCCGGGGCCGACCCGGACTATCATCGGCGCGACCTGTTCGAGGCAATCGAGTCAGGCGCGTTCCCCGAATGGGACCTTGCCGTGCAGCTGTTCACTGAGGAAGACGCCGAGGCCTTCCCGTTCGACCACCTCGACGCGACCAAGCTCATTCCCGAAGAACTGGTGCCGCTTAGAGTGATCGGGCGCATGGTGCTCGATCGCTGGCCCGACAACTTCTTCGCCGAAACCGAGCAGGTGGCCTTTTGCCCGTCACACGTCGTGCCGGGGATTGATTTTTCGAACGATCCCCTTCTGCAAGGACGGCTCTTCTCGTATCTCGACACGCAGCTTTCGCGCCTGGGTTCGCCCAACTTTCATCAGCTCCCGATCAACGCGCCCAAGTGCCCGTTTGCCAACCAGCAGCGCGACGGCCACATGCAGATGCAAGCCCAGAGAGGCCAGGTTGCTTACGACCCGAACACGCTGTCGGCGGATTCGCCGCGCGAGTCGCCAGCACAGGGCTTTCAAAGTGCGGCAACGAGCGAAAGTGGTACCAAGGGACGCATACGGGCGGAGAGCTTCGCCGACCACTACAGCCAGGCGCGAATGTTCTATCGCAGCCAGACACGGCACGAGCAGGCACACATTGCCTCGGCACTTGTGTTTGAACTTTCCAAGGTCCAAGCATTGGCGGTTCGCGAAGCGATGGTTGGTCACTTGATCCACATCGACGGCGATGTCGCTCAGCGTGTCGCGGCAGGCTTGGCCCTGGAAAGCATGCCGAGCGCACCGCCCCCTGCCGTCGCAGTGAAGGACCTGGAAGTTTCTCCGGCCCTGCAGATCATTGGCAAGATGAAAGACACGCTCGAAGGTCGGTGTGTCGGCATTCTCATCAATGACGGCTCGGACGGAAAGACCATTGTCGCCATCAAAAAAGCGGTCCTCGGCGCAGGGGCTACGGTTAAGATCGTCTCGCCAAAAATTGGCGGAGCCAAACTCGCCGACGGGTCGGTGATGCCCGCGGATGGGCAACTTGCCGGAACACCCTCCGTCGTCTTCGACGCGGTGGCGGTGGTGTTGTCGGAGTCGGGCGCCCAGATGCTACTCGGAGAAGCGGCGGCGATTGATTTCGTTCGTGACGCGTTCGGCCATCTGAAGGCGATCGCCATCGACAAAGGGGGTCATGCCTTGTTGCAAAAATCCGGTGTCGTCGCGGACGCCGGTGTGATCGATGCATCCGAAATTGACACGTTCATCGCGATGGCCAAAACCCGGCAGTGGGAGCGCGAGCCGTCGGTCAGGACCTTGTCTTAGCGCTAGCGCGAACGGAGGCGAGGATACCAGTGTCGGTCGGCGCGAACGCCGATCACCTCGCCATTTTGCGGGCTGTCGCGCAACCGGACCGGTCGAGACGACGGGTAGTCGCGGCTGGTTCATGGACTTTAATGATGCATGGGAGTACAAACAGAACCGCGAATTGGGAAGCGAATTGGGAAGCGAATTGGGAAGCGAATTGGGAAGCGAATTGGGAAGCGAATTGGGAAGCGAATTGGGAAGCGAATTGGGAAGCGAATTGGGAAGCGAATTGGGAAGCGAATTGGGAAGCGAATCGGGAAGCGAATTGGGAAGGGGCGACGCGGCCCCTGAAAGCCCGCATCGCCGCCCCCCAATTCGCGGCTCTGTATGACCGTTGCGCTAGGACGGTTTCGAGATTTCCGAAAGTGCTTCGGCGGCCGGTTCGATCTCCGACGGATCGACCGCGAAGTCGCCGAGTGCGACGATGCCGACGAGACGCTTGTCGCGATTAACGACCGGTAAGCGTCGCACCTGGTTTTCGCTCATCATCCGCGCGGCTTCTTCGACCGAGTCGTCCTCGTAAACCCAAACGACGCCTTCGGACATCACTTCGCGGACTGCCGTGTCGGCGGACTTGCCTTCGGCGACGCCGCGTATCGCGATGTCGCGATCGGAGATTGTACCGATCATGCGGTCGTTCTCGCCGACCGGCATCATGCCGAAATCGCCATCGCGCATGGCGCGTGCGGCATCCCTGATCGTCATCTCGGGGCTGATGACCTCGACGTCGCGACTCATCAACTGTTTCACGTTTTGCATGCCACTTCTCCTCACTATCGGGTTGATCAGAATAGCTTCTGTGCTGACTTCAGGCGCGGTCGCGCAATTCCTTTACGCCGGCGTGCTCGGCGCAGTGATCGCAGCAGAAGGTACGGCCATCCTTCTCCAGACCATGCCCGATGATGCGCATCCCGCATTGCACGCAGGTCGGCGCCAGCGTATGAATCGCGCATTCGAAGCTGTCGAACGTGTAATTCTTGCCTTTCAGTAGCACTTGAAACGACTTGTCATAGTCATTGCCGCAGGCATCGCACTTTCCCATGGATATCTCCTGTACACGGCGGGCTGCCGGGGAAAGTAATCGTTTCACCGGGCGGTATTACGTTCTGTGCGGCGCCCAACAAAGAGGTGTCAGGGCTCGATCGGCAGGCGTCTGCTGATCGACGAAGGCGGTATGCAATGCAAAGGCAGCAAGGGCGCGGCGAGGCGCCGTAACCTGCCGAGCTCGCAAACTACCTCGCCTGCACGCCGCGCGCCGGCCTGAGCGCACCCGCCGTTTTGACGTAGACGGAATAGAGCGACGTCGTTGCGCAGATGAACAGCCGGTTGCGCTTGATACCGCCGAAACAGACGTTGGAAACCACTTCGGGGACGTTGATCTTGCCGATCAGAACGCCGTCGTCGGCGTAGCAGTGCACGCCGTCTACGGCGCTGGCCCAGAGGTTTCCGTGCGTGTCGAGGCGAAAGCCGTCGTGCAGGCCGACGCTGCATTCGGCGAAGACTTCGCCGCCCGAGAGCGTCTCTCCGTCCGGGCTCACACTAAAGCGGCGGATATGGCGATGGCCGTTGCGGCTATGCGAAGCGCCGGTGTCGGCGACGTAGAGCAGCTGCTCATCGGGCGAGAAGGCGAGCCCGTTCGGTTGCTGAAAGTCGGTAGCGACCGCCGTCAGCCGGCCGCTCTCCGGGTCGAGACGCCAGACGTGGCAGCCGTCGGTCTCGTGCGGTGCGGCGTGGCCTTCGTAATCCGAGTCGATGCCGTAACTCGGGTCGGTAAACCAGACGCTGCCGTCCGACTTGACGATCACGTCGTTCGGCGAATTGAGGCGCCAGCCTTCGCCGCCCGCCGTCAGCACGCGGCGCGAGCCGTCGTGTTCGTAGCGCGAAATGCAGCGTCCGCCGTGTTCGCAGGCGAGAAGCCGGCCCTCGCGGTCGAGCGTATGACCGTTGGCGTAAAACGACGGCGACTGGAAGACCGACACTGAGCCGTCGGTCTCGTCCCAGCGCAGTACGCGGTCGTTGGGGATGTCCGACCACAGCAGGTAGCGGCCGCCGGCAAAGTAGGCGGGTCCCTCGGACCAGCGGCAGCCGGTGTGCAGGCGTTCGAGATGCACGTTGCCGAGGACGAGCGCGGCGAAGCGCTCGTCGATGATGTCGAAGCTGTCGGTGATCATGGTGTCGTCCCTGCGGCAGACCGCGCACCGAGCGACAGATGGTCACGTCGGATGAGTCGCACAGTCGTTTTATTGCGTACGTTTTTAGGGAAGGGCTGTCCGCGTATCACGCCGCTTCGCGCCACGTCCTCGAGCAGTATCCACCACCTGCCACCCGCCGGCGCGCCTTTTGACGACGGCTGCGCCGCCGCCGCGTCCGAAGTTCTTCTTCCGGCCGATCGTCAGCCGGCGGTATGCCATCTCTCATGCCGACGCTTTGAGCGCCTTGCCAAGCCAGCGTCTGACCGCCGCGACATTGGCCAGACGATAGCGCGCGCAACTGATGCCCGGACCGACCTTGATCGATACGCCGTCCATCCGGTTGACCTCGGCGAAGCCGTGCTCGTCGTTGAGGTCGTCGCCGATGAAAACCGGGCAGCGCCCCTGAAAAGGCGGTGCGGCGAGGTAGGCGGAAACCGCCGTGCCCTTGTCGAAACCGGCCGGCTTGATTTCGACGACGCATTTGCCGCGCTGGACTTCGAGCGCGACGCCGCCGGACGCGGCCAGCCGCTCCATGAGGCGATGTACGTAAGCGGCGAGGTGCGGCGCCGCCCGATAGTGCAGCGCCAGCGTCAGGGCCTTTTTCTCGAGCAGTAGGCCGGGGTGGCGCACGAGGATCGGCTGCAAAGCTGCGATGATCGCCTGCCGCGTTTCGACCGGGGAAGCGGCGCGTATCCAGACGCGGCCGTTGGCGTCGCGCCATTCCAGCCCGTGCTGACCGCTGATCGGGAGTGGAAGCGGCCCAAGGTGGCTCTCGATATCGGCGATCGAACGCCCGGTGACCAGGGCGACGGCGCCGTCGCTGGCGCGATAGAGCCGTGCGATAAGCCGGAGCAAGGCCTTATCGACGTAGACCGCGTCCGGGTGGTCGGCGATCTCAATCAAGGTGCCGTCGATGTCGAGGAAATACGCCCAGTCCGTGTGCGCGGCGGGCGGCGCGTTCTGGTACACGGTCGTCATCGGTTTGCTGCTCCGGGTTTGTCGATCAGGTGACTGCGGCGGCGCATGGCGGCGGCGTCGAGCAGCATGCGTCCGGCCCAGCGAAAGACGTTGAATTCGGCGATGACGCCGCGCATCAGGCGCATGCGGTCGCGCTGTTCGCTGGCCGGCATGATCAGCGCGACGTGCAAGGCGGCAGCGCACTGGTCGGCGTCGTAGGGGTTGACGACGAGCGCCTCGGGCAACTCGCGCGCCGCTCCGGTAAATTGCGAGAGGATCAGCACGCCGCGCTCGTCGTCGCGGGCGGCGACGAACTCCTTGGCGACGAGATTCATCCCGTCGTGCAGGCTGCTCACGAAGCACAGGTCGGCGGCGCGGAAATACTCATAAACGGCCAGTGGTTCGTGGTGTTCGATCCGGAGCACGATAGGCGGCGGTCCGCTCGCCGCGAAACGCTCGTTGATGCGCGCCGCCATTTCGCGCACCTGCGTTTCGTGATGCTGGTATTCGTCGATACCGGAACGTGTCGGCGCGGCGATCTGTACGAAAGTGAAGCGGCCGACCCACTCGGGGCTCAGTTCGAGCAGGCGCTCGATGGCGCGAAAACGCTCCATGATGCCCTTGGTATAATCGAGGCGGTCGACGCCGACGCCGAGCGCGTGTTCGGCAGGCAGGTTGTTCAGCGCGCGCATCGCGCTACGGCAATCGGCGACCGGTTTTTCGATCATCGCCGCTTCGGGCGGCCAGGCGATCGAAATCGGGTAACGGCGCACCGAAGAGAGCTTGCCGCCGAACGTGACGGTGAAGGTCTCGCGGTCGACGCGCGCCTCGAGCGAGCGGTCGACCGTATCGACGAAATTGTTGCAGTGAAACTGCGTGTGAAAGCCGAGAATGCTGCTGCCGAGCATCCCGGCCAGCACCTCGTCGCCCCACGGGCAGATGGCGAAGGACTCGGGGTTGGGCCACGGGATATGCCAGAAAGTGATGACCGTCGCGTCGGGCAGCGCCTCGCGAATCATCTTCGGCAGCAGCGCGAAGTGGTAATCCTGAACAAGAACGATGGGCGCGCTGGTCTTCGCTTCGCTGACGACGGCTTCGGCAAACTTGCGGTTGACCGCGACGTACTGTGCCCAGTCGCTCGAACGAAAGATCGGCCGGACGTGAGCAATGTGGCAGAGCGGCCACAGGCCTTCGTTGGAAAAGCCGTAGTAGTAACCGGCTTCCTCTTCGGCGCTCAGCCAGACGCGGCGGATCTGATAAGCCGGCTTTTCGGGCGGTACGGCGACGCGGTCATGCTGGTCGACGAACTCGCGGTCGGCCGAGCCGCTGCCGTGCGCGATCCACGTTCCCGAGCACGCGCGCATGATCGGTTCGAGCGCCGTGACGAGTCCGCTGGCCGGTCGCTGCACGTCGACCCGGTCGCCGTGCCGCTGGTGCAGATAGGGCTCGCGGTTGGAAACGACGATCACGTCCTCGCCACGCAGTTCGCCGTGCAGAATGGCGCGCAGGGCGTCGGCCGTCCACGTGATCTGGCCTTCGTCGCGGGCCTGGTTGGCCGCTTCGAGTTCACGGATCAGGCGCTGCAGGTCGCTGGCGATCGGCTGGAATTCGGGTCGGTGCTCGCGTTCACCGGCCAATGCGCTCGGCTCGCGCAGCAGGCCCTCGCCGCGCAGCAGCGAGCGCATGCCGGCCATCCAGCCGCGCCAGGAAATCTGGGCGATGATCACGGTGACCAGCGAGACGACGAGCGTCAGCCCCATGAACAGGTAGAGCACGTAGCGCTGCGTCTCTTCGCTGCGCCGGGCGACGAAGCTCATGTCGTGCACCAGGACCAGGCGACCGGTCGGCGCCGCCTCGCTGGTGAGTGCTTTGACGGCGATATGCAGCGGGCCTTGCGCGCTGTTCAGCAGGGGTTCGCCCCGCCCCTGCCAGCGCTCCAGAGTGGCGCAGGTAATCTCGGCCGGCAGCGCGCGGCTGGCGACGGCCGGGGCGTTGGGTCCCGCGCAGTAAGCAACCGCATAGACCCTCTCGTCGCGACTGATGCGGTTGAAGAGATCGGCGACCTTTCCCTTCTTGCCGGCGGCGATCTGCTCGAGCAGTGGTTCCTCGACGGTGCTGGCGATCAGCGACGAGCGTATGTCGAGGTCGCGAATAAACCAGCGCAAGGTCAGGCGATCGACGAGCGGCGTCACGGCGTAGGCGATGCCGGCGAGGATCAGCATCAAGGGCAGGATGAAGCGTAGCGAAAGTTTCATCGTTGCACGCCGGCGCACGCAACTGCCCGCGCCTCCAGGGTTGGCAGAGCGCCGCGAGCGACCGCAGGAGCAGCGCGGGCAGAGCAAGTGAGCCAGCCAGACGAGGAGAAAGTTGACATCATTGATTATCCTTTACGAAGCCGCCCGGGGCAGGGCAGCCGGCGGGCGGTCATCCGACAAGGCTGATTGTCCCCGCAAGGCGCAAACCAGATCGCCAGCGGCCTGGGAGGTCGGCGCTGACGACGACGGCCGATTCACAGTGAAGAGCACGAAAACCGCAGCCTACAGCAATCCGCAGACCTTTGCGCGCGGCTTGCCGGTTAGCGCGGCGCAGCAGGCGCGCCCGGTCGGCGTGGCGCCGACGCTGCGCCGGGTGTGTTCGCTGGCGGCAATGGCGACGCGCAGCCTCCGGCCGGCGGGCCTCGGCGAGCGCCGGCAGTGCTAAGATCGCAACTTCAGGAAGTCGCCCGCGGGCGATGTCGATTGGGTGCATAAAAATGGAGTGCATAATGAGTTCGACACAGGCCGTCAAGGCCATCCAGATCCACGGCACGCCGCTCGCCGAGGGGCAGTTGCCGATCATCATCACGCCGCTCGTCGGTGCGACGCAGGCAGCGATTGTCGACGAGGTCGCGGCCATCGTTCCGAAAAAGCCCGACCTCCTCGAATGGCGCATCGACTTCTTCGCGGCAATCGGCGACAGCGCGGCGGTCATTGCGACGGCACAGGCGATCCGCGCCGCGGCCGGCGGCATCCCGGTGCTGCTCACCCGGCGCAACGTCAGCGAAGGCGGAACGCCGATCGCGATCGACGAAACGGCGGTCGTCGCGATGTACAGCGCAGCGTGCGCGGCACGCTGTGTCGAGATGATCGACTACGAGCTGTCGAACCCGGCGGTGCATCTTGAACAGTTGCGCAAGGTTTCGGCGGCCAATGACATTTCAATGATCATGTCGTACCACAACTTCGCGCTGACGCCCGACGCGGCGACGCTCGACAGCAAGTTTTCCGCCGCCCAGCGGCTTGGCGCCGACGTCGCCAAGGTTGCCGTCATGCCGAAAACGCCGCAGGACGTTCTCACGCTGCTCGCCGCAACCGACCGGGCGAGCCAGGCGCTTGGCATTCCGTTGATCAGCATGTCGATGGGCGGCATCGGCTCGCTCTCGCGCATCGTCGGCTGGATCTACGGCTCAGCAGCGACTTTCGCGGTCGGCAAGAGCAGCTCGGCGCCCGGGCAGATCGCCATCGAGGAATTGCGCTCGGTGCTCGCCACCGTGCGCCAGGCGGTGAACGGAGCCTGAAGTCGCGTGGCGGCGCGCTGCCTCCCACCGACCGTGCCGACGCCGATCGTAATGAGCGTGCTGACCGTATGTTCCAGCGGCTTGTCAATGCGTTCGCCACGGTCGGCACGGTCGGCGGCCCGCAGGCTTGCACCAGGATCTCGCACGACGCCCCGAATCAGGGCACCGCGCGCGGCTGGCTTAAGACAAGTCATTGACACTATAGGGAATCGACATTGGGCGTAGTTCGTGCTTAGATCGCAGAGAGCCTAACAACATCTAACTGGGGCATAGGGATGAAGACCGCCTACGACGAAATGTATGCTGCTGACGGCTCGGTGCGCGAAAGTTATCGCGCCTACTTCGAATGGATGCGCGGTAGTACCGATGAGATGCTGGCGCGTAAACGCAAGGAGGCCGAAGTCGCTTTCCATCGCGTCGGCATCACCTTCGCCGTCTATGGCGAGGAGACCGGCCAGGAGCGCCTGATCCCCTTCGACATCCTTCCGCGCATCATCCCGGCGGACGAATGGCAGCGCCTCTCCGACGGTCTGCGCCAGCGCGTCCGGGCGCTCAACGCTTTTCTTCACGACGTTTATCACGACCAGGAAATCCTCAAGGCTGGACGCGTCCCCTCCGATCAGGTGCTGAAAAATGCGCACTTTCGTCCGGAGATGGCCGGCGTCGACCTGCCCGAACAGATCTACGCGCACATCGCCGGCATCGACCTTGTGCGCGCCGATCATGGCGACCGGCCGGGCGAATATTTCGTGCTCGAAGACAATCTGCGCACGCCGTCGGGCGTCTCGTACATGCTCGAGAACCGCAAGATGATGATGCGGCTCTTTCCCGAGCTCTTTGCCAGCCGGTCGATCGCGCCGGTCGAACATTATCCGGATCTCCTGCTCAACAGTCTGCGCTCGGTCGCGCCGCCCGGCGTCGTCGATCCGAGCGTCGTCGTGCTGACGCCGGGGCAGTTCAACAGCGCCTATTTCGAGCACGCCTTCCTGGCCCAGCAAATGGGCGTCGAACTCGTCGATGGCGACGACCTCTTCGTGCGCGGTGGCGTCGTCTTCATGCGCACGACGCAGGGGCCGCGCCGCGTCGACGTGATCTATCGCCGGATCGACGACGATTTCCTCGATCCGCTCGCCTTCAACAAGGATTCTATGCTCGGCGTGCCGGGGCTTTTCTCGGCCTACCGCGACGGCAGCGTGACGCTCGCCAACGCAGTCGGCACCGGCATCGCCGACGACAAGGCGATCTACATCCACGTTCCGGAAATGATCCGCTTCTACTGCGGCGAAGAACCGATCCTGTCTAACGTTCCGACCTGGGAACTCGCCAAGGTCGAGGACCGAGAATACGTTCTCGCGCACCTGGCCGAACTGGTCGTCAAGGAAGTCCATGGTTCGGGCGGTTACGGCATGCTCGTCGGGCCGACGGCGAGCGCCGCCGAGATCACCTCGTTCCGCGACAAGATCGCCGCCGATCCGGCGCGCTACATCGCGCAGCCGACGCTTGCGCTGTCGACCTGCCCGACTTTTGTCGAGAGCGGTGTCGCGCCGCGCCATATCGACCTGCGCCCCTACGTGCTCTCGGGCAAGGAGATCCAGATGGTTCCCGGCGGACTCACGCGTGTCGCGCTCAAAGAGGGGTCGCTGGTCGTCAACTCATCGCAGGGCGGCGGAAGCAAAGATACTTGGGTTCTGTTACCGCAACAACCATAGGAGGAAGGGAATGCTCAGCCGTGTCGCCAATTCAATTTACTGGATGTGCCGTTATATCGAACGTGCGGAAAATGTGGCTCGCTTTATCGGAGTCAATCTCAATTTGCTGCTGGATATGCCTTCGGAAAAGGATAAACACTGGTCACCGCTGGTAATGACTACCGGGGATCAGGAGCTGTTTGAAAAAAACGAGGTTGACTATAATCAGGAGGCTGTCCTCTGGTTTCTTACCTTTGATCGGACATATTCTAATTCTATCCTCAGTTGTGTGGCCGCTGCCAGGGAAAACGCCCGCTCCATTCGTGAGATCATTTCCTCGGAAATGTGGGAGCATCTGAATAATTTCTATCTGGAGCTGGTCAAGGAAGAAAGCATTAAGATGGCTTTGCAGGATTCTGATCGATTTTATAACATTATTAAGATGCGCAGCCATTTGTTCACCGGGCTGCTGGATAGTACCATGAGTCACGGGGAGGCATGGAATTTTGCCAGGATCGGCATGATGATCGAGCGGGCGGATAAAACGTCACGAATCCTTGATGTGAAGTATTTCATGTTGCTTCCCCAGGCGGATTTAGTGAACACCCCCATCGATAACATTCAATGGATAGCGGTGCTTCGTTCGGCCAGTGCCTTTGAAATGTACCGAAAAGAGTTTCATCATATAATTCCTCGAAATGTTGCTAATTTTTTGATTTTTGACAAAAATTTTCCTCGCTCCATCTACTATTGCATCGCCAGAGCGCA
>JBBRXI010000005.1:0-24993 GCA_038248575.1 Burkholderiales bacterium
ACGGCGACCTTCATGCCGAAGCCGATCGTCGGTGACAACGGCTCGGGCATGCACGTGCACCAGTCGATCTGGAAGGACGGCAAGAACCTTTTCGCCGGCAACGGCTACGCCGGTCTTTCGGAAATGGCGCTCTTCTACATCGGCGGCATCATCAAGCACGCCAAGGCGCTGAACGCCATCACCAACCCGGGCACCAACTCGTACAAGCGTCTGGTTCCGCACTACGAAGCGCCGGTCAAGCTGGCCTACTCGGCGAAGAACCGTTCGGCGTCGATCCGCATCCCGCACGTCACCTCCGACAAAGCCCGGCGCATCGAGACGCGCTTCCCTGATCCGATCGCCAACCCCTATCTGTGCTTTACGGCGCTCTTGATGGCCGGCCTCGACGGCATCCAGAACAAGATCCATCCGGGCGACGCCGCTGACAAGAACCTCTACGATCTGCCGCCGGAAGAGGATGCCAAGATCCCGACCGTTTGCGCCAGCCTCGAAGAAGCGCTCGCCGAACTCGACAAGGACCGTGAGTTCCTGACCCGTGGTGGCGTCTTCTCGAACGACTGGATCGACGCCTACCTCGAACTCAAGATGGAAGAAGTGAACAAGGTGCGCATGACCACGCACCCGGTGGAGTTCGAACTTTATTACAGCTGCTGATGCCGGCGTAATGGGTAAAAAAGACGGGCGTGCCCGTCTTTTTTTTCGCCCGGCGTCGGCCGCGTGGAATGGCCTGGAACGGCCTGCACGTTGTAATTGCGTGAGGCATCCAATACACTGATTGCTCTGCACACCCCGGTGCCGACGCAGCAAAGATAGGATGGCGATGAAGTTTTCCGGCTTGTTCTTTTCGTCCGCGTGCCTTGTTCTGGCAAGTGCCCCGGCCTATGCAGACGTAATGTTCCAGTGTGTCGACGGGAGCGGGCATAAATCGTTTTCGAACATGAAATCGTCGGTCAAGGGCGTCCAGTGCACGGCGATGGATCTCGGTCCGGCTGCGCCGATTGCCGCGCCGATTGCCGCTCCGGCGCCGCGTGGTGCGGCGAAGACGCCGACGCCGTCGACGTTCCCGCGCGTCGATAACGATGCGCAGAAAGCGCGCGACACCGACCGCCGGCGCATCCTCGACAACGAACTGGCGGCTGAGCAGCGCAATGCCGAACAGGCGAAGAGGGAACTCGCCGAGCAGGAAGCGACAATACTTCCCAACGAGCGCATGCAGTTCAAGGGCGGCGGTGGGATCGCCGGCGGCAAGGTTGAAGACCGCGTGCGGCCGTATCGCGACAAGGTCGCCTTGCACGAACGCAATATCGAGGCCATCCAGAAAGAAATTGGCCGCCTGCGCTGAGCGCCGGCTGGCTCCGCTCTGCATCGCCAATGCCTGAATCCGCGCACAATCCATTCGGCGGGCTCGACCTGCTGTCCTCGTCGGTCGTCCTGGTCGACGAGCATCTCGCCATCCGCTACATGAATTCGGCCGCCGAAAACCTGCTTGCGCTGAGCAGCAAGGCGGTCGCCGGGTCGCGCCTTGACAGTGTCGTCGACTGCCCGCGCGCGCTGCAGGAAGCCCTCGACAACGCGTTGCGCCACGGCTGGAGCTACACCGGGCAGAGCATCGAATTGCAGCGCAATGACGGCGTCGTACTGCATCTCAATTGCACGGTAAACCCGACCGAAACCGCCGATGCCGGTCTGCTCGTCGAACTCTGGCCGATTGACCAGCAACTCAAGGCAACGCGCGAAGAGCGGCAGATCGCCGACCAGCTGGCGAGCCGCGAGCTGATCCGCAACCTCGCGCACGAAATCAAGAACCCGCTCGGCGGCATCCGCGGCGCCGCGCAACTGCTCGAACACGAACTCAACAATCCCGGCCTGCGTGAATACACGCAGGTCATCATCAAGGAAGCCGATCGCCTGCAGGACTTGATGAAAAGGCTGCTCTCGCCGCACCGGCCGATGCAGCCCGGGCCGGTCAACATCCACGAGATCCTCGAACGCGTGCGCAGCCTGCTGACCGCCGAATTCCCGCAGACGCTGACCGTGCGGCGCGATTACGACACGAGTCTGCCGGAGCTCATCGGCGACCGCGAGCAGCTGATCCAGGCGGTGCTCAACATCGCGCGCAACGCGGCGCAGGCAATCAGAGGCGCCTCCGCCAGCGGACAAATCACCCTGCGCACGCGCGCGGCGCGCCAGGTGACATTGGCCAAGCGGCGCCATCGCCTGGCGCTCGAACTGCAGGTGATCGACAACGGCCCGGGGATTCCCGACGACATCCGCGAGCGCATGTTCTACCCCCTGGTTTCCGGGCGCGAAGGCGGCAGCGGACTCGGCCTGACGCTGGCGCAAAGTTTTATCCAACAGCACCAGGGAACCATCGAGTGCGAAAGTCGCCCCGGATACACCGCTTTCACGATTCGCATGCCACTCGGAACACCGTGAGGCGCGACCCGGACGTCAACTCGTGGCAAGCTCCTTGCTAGTGCGTTTCCATCGCCTTGAATGAGGATGGACAATCAATGAAACCGGTGTGGATCGTAGACGACGACAAGTCAATCCGCTGGGTCCTCGAGAAGACGCTGGCGCGCGAGCAGCTGCCGTTCAAAAGCTTCGCCTCGGCCAGTGAAGCGCTGGCCCAGCTCGACATTGGCGGCGATCTGCCGCAGGTCCTCGTTTCCGATATCCGCATGCCCGGCGAATCGGGGCTCGCCCTCCTCAAGCAGTTCAAGCTGCGTTTTCCCTCGTTGCCGGTCATCATCATGACCGCCTACTCGGACCTCGACAGCGCCGTCGCGGCTTTTCAGGGTGGTGCTTTCGAGTACCTGCCCAAACCGTTTGACGTCGACCAGGCGCTCGAACTGATCCGCCGGGCGATCGACGAGAGCCTGCACCAGGTTGGTGCTTCGGACGAAGTCGGCCTGGTGCCCGAAATCCTCGGCCAGGCTCCGGCGATGCAGGAAGTTTTCCGCGCCATCGGACGCCTCTCGCAATCGAACGCGACGGTGATGATTACCGGTGAATCGGGTTCGGGCAAGGAACTCGTCGCGCGCGCCGTGCATCGCCACAGCCCGCGCTCGGACAAGCCGTTCATCGCCATCAACACCGCGGCGATCCCCAGAGACCTGCTCGAATCCGAACTCTTCGGCCACGAACGCGGCGCCTTCACCGGTGCAGCCACGCAGCGCCGCGGACGATTTGAGCAGGCCGAAGGCGGCACGCTATTTCTCGACGAAATCGGCGACATGCCACCCGAGTTGCAGACGCGGCTTCTGCGCGTTCTCTCCGACGGTAACTACTATCGCGTCGGCGGGCATTCACCGCTCAAGGCGAACGTACGCATCATTGCCGCAACGCACCAGAACCTTGAAGCGCGGGTCAAGGAAGGCCTCTTTCGCGAGGACCTGTTTCACCGCCTCAACGTCATCCGGGTGCGCCTGCCGAGTCTGCGCGAACGCCGCGAAGACATCCCTATTCTCGCTCGCCACTTCCTGCAGAAGAGCGCGCAAGACCTCGGCGTAGAGGCCAAGCGCTTTTCCGCCGCGGCGCTCAAATACCTCGCTTCGCTCGCTTTCCCGGGCAACGTCCGCCAACTCGAAAACATCTGCCACTGGCTTACCGTGATGGCGCCCGGCCAGCAGGTGGACCTCGCCGACCTGCCGGCCGAACTACGCGAATCGGCGCCGGCGGCGGCGACCGGCGACTGGGAAAGCGGGCTGGCGCTCGAAGTCGATCGCCTGCTCGCCGGCGGCGACGGCCAGGTGCATGAAAAGCTGACCGACAGTGTCGAGCGCGTCCTGATTTTGCGCGCGCTGGCCCACACCGGCGGACGCCGAATCGAGGCCGCGCAGGCGCTCGGCATCGGCCGCAACACGATCACGCGCAAGATTCAGGAACTCGGGCTCGACAGCGGCCGTAGCGACGACCTCGAACGCACATCGGGTTAAAAACCGGTTCACCTGACGGAGAACACGGAGCACACGGAAAGGCGATCGCCGCGATCTTTGCCTAGCCGGATTATCGTGGCGCATCCTGCCAGCGCATCTCCATGTGATATCCGGCCGGCCGCGAACGCTGCGCTCAATCGTTTTTTTTGAAGCACGGTCAAGCGTTTTTTCCACGATAATGGCGGCGTTCCAACTTCGGCCCGCTCAATGACCGCACTTCCTGCCCTGCTGATCGATCCGCTGCGCGTGCACGCAGAGCTCGGCGCTGCGCGCGGCCGTTTTAGCGTCGAGGCCATCGCCGAATGCGCGTCGACCAATACGCTGCTCCTGGCGCGCGCCGATGCCGGAGCGCCGGCCGGCAGCGTCATCGTCGCCGACCGACAGACCGCCGGCCGCGGTAGCCGTGGGCGCAGCTGGCTCGCTGCGCCACACGCCAGCCTGACCTTCTCAGTGTTGTGGCGCTTTGCCGGCGGCCTCGAGCGCCTCGCCGGCCTGTCGCTCGCCGTCGGCGTCGCCGTCGTGCGGGCGCTCGAGGCCTGCGGCGCGCACGGCGTACGCCTCAAATGGCCCAACGACATCCTGCACGCCGGTGGCAAGCTCGGCGGCATTCTCGTCGAATTGAACCAATCGCACGGCGAACCTGATCACGCACTCGCCGTCATCGGCATCGGAATCAATCTTTCGCTGCCGCCCGAGATCGGCGGCGAAGGCTTTGCCCTGCCGCCAGCGGCGCTCGATCGTCTGCTCTCGCCGATGCCCGAACGCGACCTCCTGCTGGCCAGACTCCTCGTCGAACTGGCGACCGTCTTCGAGCGCTTTGCGAGTGGCGGATTTGTCGCCCTCAGAGACGAATGGCAGGTCCGCCACGCCTGGCAGGACCAGCCGGTGCGTGTGCTGCGCGCCGGCCGCCTCGAGGGCGAAGGCATCTGCCGTGGCGCCGACCACGACGGCGCGCTCCTGCTCGAGACGACAAGCGGGCTCGAACGCTGCCTGTCGGGCGACGTTTCGCTGCGCAGCGCCTGATGCTCGCCGCCATCGACGCCGGCAATACGCGCATCAAGTGGGGGGTGCATAACGGCTCGGTGTGGGTCGCGCAAGGCGCGCTGCCGACCGCCGACGCCGCGCAACTGGCCGACGTTTCCGCCGCTTGGCCGGTGCTTGGCCGCGTCGTCGGCTGCAACGTCGCCGGGCGCGCGGTCGGCGAACGCATCGCCACGGCGCTCGCCGCGCATCTGCCCCGGCCGATATGGCTGACCGCCAGCGGCGAAGCGTGCGGGGTGCGTAACGCCTACGAGTCGCCCGAGCGCCTCGGCGCCGACCGCTGGGCGGCGCTGATCGGCGCGCGTGCGCGTCGTTCTTGCGCCTGCCTTGTCGTCTGCGCCGGAACGGCAACGACCGTCGATTGGCTCGACAGCCAGGGCCTGTTTCGCGGCGGGCTGATCCTTCCCGGCTTTGATCTGATGCGCGCCTCGCTGGCGCGCAACACCGCGCAGCTGCCGCTCGCCGATGGCGAGTTTCGCCACGAGCCACGCAACACCATGGACGCGATTGTCAGCGGCTGTGTGCACGCGCAGATCGGCGCCATCGAGCGGATGTTTACTCAACTTGCCGACCAGACCGGTGCGCTGTGCGTGCTGACCGGCGGTGCCGCGCAGCGCATTGCGCCGTTGCTGCGCATCCCGTTTGCAGGGCACGACAATCTGATTCTTGACGGATTGTCGCGCTATGGCAGCGCCTTATAGCCGATATCCCGGGCAGCGCGATGGCGCGCGTCGGCGGGCTATACTGGGTTCTCGTCGACAGCGTCGCGAAAAAGCGCTCATGCCGTCGCTGTCCGATCTGCATTGCTTTGCCTAGCCTCAAGGAATCGGCACCATGCGTACCCTGGTTTTCCTCCTGATACTGGCCAATCTGCTGTTCTTTTCGTGGACGCAAGGCTATTTCGGCTCGCCGTCGAACCCCGACGCGCTGCGCGTCAGCCAGCAACTGCTCGCCGATCGCGTGCGCATCGTCGCGCGCAGCGAAGCCGACGCCGACACGTTCAAACCGGTCAAGCCGGTGAAGTTGGTCGAGAAGAAAGCGCCGGACGTCTGCCTGCTGCTCGCTGACCTGTCGATTGCCGAGACCGAACGCCTCGAAGGTCGGCTGGCCGAAGCCTTGCCGGCGTTCCGGGCGCAGCGCATGGCCGACGACGGGCGCACGAACTACTGGATCTTCATTCCGCCGCTGCCGAGCAAGCAGGACGCTGACAACAAGGTGCTCGAACTCAAACGCCTCGGCCTTCCCGACCTTTTCGTCGTCCAGGAAAACGGGCCCAACAACCGCGCGATTTCGCTCGGTTTGTTCTCGACACAGGAAAAGGCCTCCGCCCAACTTGCGGCACTGCGCGGCAAAGGCGTCAAGACGGCCCGCATCGTCGAGCGCAACGGCAAGAGCGCGTCGGCCTCGCTCGAGTTGACCGGCCCCGAAGTTCGCGCCGACGCACTGCGCCAAGTCATTGCCGAGGTGCTGCCGAACGGCAAGCCGGTGGCGTGCAAACTGCCGTCGCCGGCGACATGAGCGCGGCAAGCTATGTCGTCGGGCTGACCGGCGGCATCGGTAGCGGCAAGACCACGGTCGCCGATCGCTTCGCGTCGCTCGGCGCGGCGGTCGTCGATACCGACGCCATCGCGCACGAACTGACGACGGCCGGTGGCGCCGCGATGCCGGCCATCGCGGCCGCGTTCGGCGCGCGCGTCATGCTGGCCGACGGCGCGCTGGACCGCGCCGCGATGCGCCGTCTGGTGTTCTCGGATGGCGCGGCGAAAAACCGGCTCGAAGCGATCGTTCACCCGCTGATCCGCGACGAGAGCGAAGCGCGTTGCCGCGCGGCGATAGCCGCGCCCTATGTGCTCGTAGTCGTTCCTCTGCTCGTCGAATCGGGATTTTTCCGCGCGCGATTCGAGCGCATCCTCGTCGTCGATTGTGACGCGGCGACGCAGCTGGCGCGCGTCATGGCGCGCAACGGACTGTCGGCCGACGAGGTGCGCGCGATCATGGCGACGCAGGTGAGCCGTGCTGAGCGACTCGCCGCCGCCGACGACGTCATCGACAACAGCGGCGATCGCGACGCAGTGAACGCGCAAATTACCGCGCTGCATCAGCGTTACCGGCAACTGGCAACGGGCAACGGGCCAGCGTAATGCTGGTAAACTCCAGACGGCGAGTTGAGCTTTTAAAGCAAATGCATCAAAATCCTGCGACTTTACCGATATCAGACCTGGCGGCGGTGTGATTACATACGAATATCCCTTTAATGAGCGCGTACGCACCCTGTTGCGCCTCGAGGATTTATTCGACAAGGCGGCCCATTTCATCGAGCCGCCGGGCTCGCGCGAACATCACGTTGTCCTGCTCACGATGTTTGAAATTCTTGATGTGTCAGGGCGCGCCGACCTCAAGATGGATCTGATTCAGGAACTGGAACGCCAGCGCCAGTCCCTGCTCGTCTTTCGCAACAATCCCGAAATCTCCGAAGAAGCGCTATCTGGCGCGCTCTACGAAATCGAACAGGCGTCCGCCGCCCTGCTCGCGATGACGGGAAAGATCGGCCAGTATTTGCGCGAGAACGACTGGCTGATGGGGATCAAGAGTCGCGCCGTCATACCCGGTGGTGTCTGCGAATTCGATCTGCCGTCCTACCATCATTGGCAACACCAGGAGCCGGGTGATCGGCGCGAGCAACTCCTGCGCTGGCTCAAGCCGCTGATACCGCTGCGCGACGCGATGTCCATCGTGCTGCGGCTCTTGCGGGCGAGCGGAACGGTCGAACACCAGGTGGCCAAGGGTGGTGCCTTTCAGTTGATGCTCGGCGGCAGCGGATCGCAGATGGTGCGCATTTCGCTCCAGTTGCACGCGCCCTTCGTTCCCGAAATCAGTGCCAACAAATACGCCCTGAACATCCGCTTTACCCGTCCCGACAGTGCGCACCGGCCGCGCCATACTGACGACGGCGTCGATGTCGCTTTTGATATGGTGTTCTGCAACTTGTGATGCGTAATCCGGTGAAAGTCCGTTGTCCGCAATGCGCTGCCGAATCGCTATGGGATGCGACGAACAAATTTCGCCCCTTCTGCTCGCAACGCTGCAAGCTGATTGACTTGGGCGCCTGGGCCTCGGAAGCCTACCGTATGCCGGCCGACGACGACCCGGACCGGCTCGCCGATTCGCCGAAGAGCGAGTAGCGACCGGCACCGGCCGTCGATTGTCCCGACCTCATTTGCCGCTGATTACCGCCAGCCGCGCAGCAGCGCGATGCCGTGCGCGCCATGCTCGCAGGCGGTGGCGAGCATCTGCGGCTGCATGCCGCCGAGCGCGAATACCGGGACTGGCAAACGCTCGACGAGGCGGGAAAACTCACGCCAGCCGATTCCCGGGTCGTGCGGATGGCTCGCCGTCGGCAGCACCGGGCTCAACTGGACGAAATCGGCGCCGAGCGCGACGGCGCGCGCGAGTTCGTCGGCGTCATGGCACGACGCAGCGACCCAGGCAAAATCGGGGCGTTGCGCGCACTGCATGAGCCGGCCAGAGGAGAGATGTACGCCGTCGGCGCCGACCGTGCGCGCCAGTCGCTCGTCGTCGTTCACCAGAACGCGGGCGCCGTAGCGCCTCGCCGCGGCGATAACGGCGTGCGCGAAACGTAGGCGCTGAGCGTCGGCGAGGGTCTTGTCGCGTAGCTGGATCAGCCGCACTCCCCCGGCCAATGCGCCTTCGAGTCGTGCAAGTTCGGCAGTGACACCGTTCTCGGCGGCGTTGGTCAGCGCATAGATCGCCGGCAGTTCGAGCGCGCGCAGGATCGGGCCGTTAGCCGGCAGCAAAGGCGCTACCGGCGCGGTGTCACCGATCTTCACCCAGACGAAGCCGCTGTGCTCGATCGGAGCGATCTGCCCGTGCCAGGACGGCACGCGGAAGAACTTGAGGCGCACATCGGCGTGCGGGTAGGAGAACGCGCAGCTCACCCACGGCCAGGCGCAGTCGATGGCAATGCCGAGTTCCTCATCAAGCTCGCGCAACAGCGCCTCGTGCACCGTCTCGCCGGGCTCGACCTTGCCGCCGGGAAATTCCCAGTAGCCGGCATAGACCTTTCCCGGCGGGCGCTGGGCGAGCAGGAACTCGCGGCGTGCGCCAGCGCCATCACTGGTCTCGCGCAGCAGGATCGCTGCAGCGACCTCGACGACGCGCGTCATTGGCCGCGCGCGGGCAACGTTGTCTGGTGCGTCCCGGCCCAGTCCTTGGCGAACTGCCAGGCGACGCGGCCGCTGCGCGAGCCGCGCATCAGCGCCCAGTTGAGCGCCTCGCGTTCGGCGCCGGCGATCTCGGCGTCGTTGCAACCGAACGAGCGCAGCCAGTGGGCGACGATATGAAGGTAGGCGTCCTGATCGAAGGGGTAGAACGAGAGCCAGAGTCCGAAGCGTTCCGAGAGCGATATTTTTTCCTCGACCGCCTCGCCCGGGTGGATCTCTTCACCGACGCGCTTGCCCTCGAGATTCTCCTCAAAATACTCGGGCATCAGGTGACGGCGGTTCGACGTCGCGTAGATCAGTACGTTGTCGGGCGCCACCGCGAGCGAACCGTCGAGGACGACCTTGAGCGCCTTGAACGTCGCATCGCCAGCGTCGAACGACAGGTCGTCGCAAAAAACGATAAAGCGTTCGTCTCGCCCGGCGACGAGTTCGACGATGTCGGGCAGGTCGACGAGTTCGCTTTTCTCAACCTCGATGACGCGCAGTCCGCGACGCGCATATTCGTTGAGCAGCGCCTTGATCAGCGACGATTTGCCCGAGCCGCGCGTGCCGGTGAGGAGGACGTTGTTGGCCGGCTGCCCGGAAACGAACTGGCGCGTGTTAAGGTCGATGCGTCTTTTCTGCTCGTCGATGTCGTGCAGGTCGGCGAGCGCGATCGTCGCCGGCCGCCTGACCGGCTCGAGAAAGCCCGAATTGCCGCGTTTTTTCCAGCGAAAGGCGATCGCCGAATCCCAGTCGGGCGCCGCCGAGAGCGGCGGTAACAGCGGTTCGATACGGGCAAGCAGCGTCTCGGCGCGAGTGAGAAAACGGGCGAGTTGATCCATGGCATCGTTCATCGGGCGGTATACTGACTTCATGACAAAACCCCTGCACTGTAGCCAAAACATGCCGAAAAGCCAACGCCACTTCCGGTCCGGTCAACGCTTCGCCGGCCGCGCCACTTCCCGCTTCACTTCCCGCTTCACTTCCCGTTTCGCGTCCCATTCCGCCTCCCTTCTTGCCAGCTTCTTGCTCGCCGGCTGCGCGACGGTAGCGGAGGCGCCGGCGCCGCTCGTCTGCCCGGTGTGCGCGGTCTGCGCGCAATGTCCGACGCCGACCGCGCCGCCAGCGCCGGCCGCCAAGCCGATGCAGCCGGCCAACTGGAGCGATTTGCCGGGCTGGGCCGACGACGATCTGGCGGCTGCCGTGCCGGCCTTGCTGCAGTCCTGCCGCGCCTTCGCGAGCCGCGCGCAGTGGCCGCTCTGGCGCAGCGCCTGCGAGGAGGCAAAAAACCTTGTCGGGCCCGATAACGCGGCTTTGCGCCGGTTTTTCGAAGCGCATTTTGCGCCCTACCTGTTGACCAATCCGGACGCGACGACAAGCGGCCTGTTTACGGGCTATTACGAGCCGCTGCTGCGCGGCTCGCGCAGCCGCACTGCGACTTTCTCCGAAGCGGTGCTCGGCGTGCCCGGCGATCTTCTGACGATCGATCTCGGCGCGGTCGTGCCGGACGTGAAAAACCTGCGTTTGCGCGGCCGCCTGCAAGGCAACAAGGTCGTCCCTTACTACTCGCGCGCCGAGATCGTCCGGCGCGAGAATGACACCAGCGACCGCGTGTTGCTCTGGGTCGACGACGCCGTCGAGCTGTTCTTCCTCCAGATACAAGGCTCGGGCCGCGTCCGCCTGCCCGACGGCGAGATGGTGCGCATCGGTTACGCCGAGCAGAACGGCCACCCGTACCGCTCGGTTGGCCGCGAGTTGATCGAGCGTGGCGAACTCAAGGCCGAGCAGGCGTCGATGCAGGGCATCCAGGCTTGGGCGCGGGCCAATCCGGCCCAGCTCAACGACCTGCTCAATACCAATCCAAGCTATGTCTTCTTCCGCGAAGTGCAGTCCAAGGGCAGGGAGGACGAAGGACCGCAAGGCGCGCTCGGCGTGCCGCTGACGCCGGAACGCAGCATCGCCGTCGATGCGCGCCACGTTCCGCTCGGCGCGCCGGTTTTCGTCGCCACGACGCAGCCCAATTCGCCGACGCCGCTGCGCCGACTGATGCTGGCTCAGGATACCGGCGGCGCCATCCGCGGTGTCGTGCGCGCCGACTATTTCTGGGGCTTCGGCGAAGACGCGGGCCGCCAGGCCGGACGCATGCGCCAGCAGGGCCAGATGTGGGTTCTGCTGCCGCCCGGCATTGCGCCCAAATAGGGGCAAAAGGGAGCGCAGCCGCGCGTCACGCGCGCAAGCCGAGCTCGCAGGCAACAATCCGGCGAGGTCAGGTCCGCGCATCAGTCGCGTGGCAGGGCGCTGGATTTTTGTCCTGGCGAGCCAGCGTGTCGCCGGCAAGGTAAGCTACCACCGCCTGATCGGGATCGGCTTGCGTCGTCAGCAGCGCCTCGATTCCTCTTTGCCGCAGACGCTGCTGCAGTCCTGAACCGATTCCCGCCGTGAGCAGAACGTCGATGCCGTCGAGCGGGTGCGCCTCAGCGCGGTTTGCCGCGTGAAACGACTGATCAATCGCCAGCTCGACCAGTGACTTGCCGACAACCTCGCCGTTGCGCACGTCGAAAATCCAGAACTTCCGGCACTTGCCGGCGTGCTCGGTCACCGTCTTGCGATTCTGACTGCTGACGGCGATTCTGACCAGTTCACCCGGCGATTTTTTGACGTGGGCATCCGGCGCGCGCGCCGCGCCGCCGCAGCACGAACCCCCTGCGTGCGCGTGCGCCTTGCCTTGGACGCCGCAGCCGCCGCCGGTTGCGGCGCAGTGGTGATCGCCCGCGTGCTCGGCGTGCCCGCTGCAGCAACCGCCGGCTCGATGTTCGTGCCCTTGGCCATGACCGCCGCATCCGCCAGGCGCGATGGCCGCAACTTGCAGTTTGCCGTCTTCGTACAGAGCGACCGCCTGCGCGACGTTTGGCGCTTGCGTGCAATAGACTTCAATGCCTTGTCGGGTCAGCGTCAGCAAGGTTCTGCGGTTGATCGCTGCGCACAGCACGGCGTCGATGCGCAAGTCGCTCGCCGCGCCGGCTTCTTCAGCAGACAAGGCGAGCGTCCGGCATGAGCGCGTATCGGTATCGAAAAAGAGGAGGTGTTCGGCGTCGGGAAGGTCGGGCGCGATGAGCGACTCGAGCCCTTCAGGGGACGTCACCGGTATACACAGTTTCATTCGTTCGCCTTTACAGAAAAGTGCCGGGTAGCGCCGGCGACGCAATGAACACGCGGCTCACGGCTTTGGGTGACACTGCGCGCAGCGGGGCTTCTCGCCCGCGCAGGCATGCGCCTGTCGAGTTAAAACTCTAGCACGAATTGTTGGCATATGCTAGAAAATAGCTGACCCGCGTCGTCGCCGACGCCGGCTCAGAAAATTCATGAGTTCTTCGAACCCCGGTTTTCAGCACTCGATGACGGTACCGACAAACGCCGCAATGAAGCGACTGCCGAAGGTCTGCTGCAAACGCGCCATCATGCTAAATCCGGTGCAGTGATTGGCCGCGACGAAGTCCGGATTGAACTGCTCGAGTTGTGAAATCGTCGCCTCCTGCTGCCGCGCACTAACCGGCCCGAGATGCGTGCCGCCAATCCAGCCGTGCAGCCGCTCGCAGCCGGTCACGGCAAGGCCGTGGCGGACCATATTCACCAGACCCGAATGCGTGCAACCGCTGATCACGACAAGGCCTTTTTCGCTTTTGTAGAACAGCGCCATGTCGTCGTCGATTTCATCCTGAACGTCAGCTTGCGAATCGGCGCCGCGAGCCCGCAGTCGTGCGTCGCCTGTTTCGTATGGCGTCGTCCGCGGAACGGCGCCGCTCAGCCACATTCCCGGCATCAGTTCGACCGCTTCGCTGACCCAGCGCCATTCGGCGCCGAGCGTCGTGAGTTGCTCCTGGCAATACGGAATGCCGGCAAATCGCCGCACACCGTTGGCGACCGAAAAGCGCGGCTTGAACGCGTCCGGGTGCATGAAGACGGGAATCGGCTTCTTGGCGTTGGTCAGCACATGCAACAATCCGCCGGTATGGTCGTAGTGCCCATGGCTGATCACGATCATATCGAGCGAGCAGGGTGCGACGCCGATCAGGCCAAGGTTGTGCACGATCGCCGACGATTGTCCGGTATCGACAAGCAGCCGCGTATCGCCCGCTTCGACGAGCATCGACAAGCCGTGTTCGCCGAGAAACGGCGAAGCGGCGTTGAGCGGAACACAGTTGTCCATTGCAACAGTCACTTTGATCGTCATTTTGAGATTCCAGGTGGATGGCAGCGCGTCAATTCTACGTCCGCTCGCGTCTCGAGCGGACTTGTTTGCTGGCCTTGCCCCGGCCGTCGACGCCACGCCAGGTCCTCGTTACGGCGGACGCGCTGCTCTACCGCAAGACGCGGCGCATCGCTTGGTCGGAATAAACCGGCGCCGGCGCCGAATGCCGTAAGCCATCGGGCAAGGTTGAGGCGGGCTCGTAACGAGGGGGTGGCGCAGGCCCGTACTGCCTGGCGCGGGCTGCCCGCTCAGGGCTTTGTCATGCGCGGCAGCTCGATGCTTGCGGAAAGACCGCCTTGCGGCCGGTTGCCGAGCACGAGCTTGCCGCCGTGCAGCAGCGCGATGTCGCTGGCGATCGACAGGCCAAGGCCGACGCCGCCGGTCGCCCGACTGCGCGACGCGTCGGGCCGGTAGTAGGGCTCGGTGACGCGCGCGAGTTCTTCGGGCGCGATTCCCGGACCTTCGTCGTCGACGACGATACGCAGCGCGATCGCGCTGTCTTCAATGCGCAAGCTTGCGCCGTGGCCGTACTTGACGGCGTTGTCGATCAGGTTTTGCAGCGCACGGCGCAAGGCCGAGAGGCGGCCGGTGTAGGGTTGTTGCGCCAGGCCGTCGACGCTGATCGTCTTGCCGAGTACCGCGGCGTCGTCGACCAGGCTTTGCAGCAGCGCGTTCATGTCGATCGGGCGCACCGCTTCGCTGTCCTGCAGGCCGCGCAGATACTCAAGCGTGGCGTCGATCATGGCGGCCATTGCATCGAGGTCGGCGGCCATCTGATCGCGCAATTTTTCGTCGCCGACGAGTTCGGCGCGCAGGCGCAGGCGGGTAAGCGGCGTGCGCAAATCGTGCGAGACCGCAGCCAGCGCGCGCGAGCGTTCGTCGATGAGCCGCTTGATCCGCGCCTGCATGCGGTTGAACGCCTGCGCGGCGCGCCGCGTCTCGGCCGGGCCTTGTTCGACGAGCGGCGCCGCGTCGAGATTGCGGCCGAGCGCGTCGGCGGCGTCGGCGAGATTTCTCAACGGCTTCGTCGTCTGGCGAACGGCGATCATCACGACGGCAATGACGATGACCATGGTGATCAACAGCTTGACGATCAGGTCCGGAGAAAGCGCCGGCGCATCCGCTTCCGGCAGCGCCGAAATGCGTACCCACTGGCCGTCGCGCAGGCGCACGTCGAGCGTGCGCAGCGGTGTCGCCTGTGCGTGCATGGCCGTCGGGTTGCCGCGCTGCATGCCTGCACCGCCGAAGTCGGAGCGGATCTCGCGCTCGCTGCCGAGGCGCGCGCCTAGTGCCGTCTGAATCTGTCCGCGCGGCACCTTGGGCAGAACCTGATCGTCGCTGATCAGGGTGACGCGCAACTCGCGCGAGGACAGCGTCGCAAGCACGGCGTGGCGCTGCGCTGTCGGGCTCGCTTCCAGCGCGCGGACGGTCGCGGCGATCCGGTCAATGAAGTGCAGGCCGCGCGCCTGTGCGACGACGGTGGCGCGTTCGCCCCATTGCAACCAGAGGCTTGCCAACTGAGCGGCGAAAAGGCCGGCGAGCAGGATCAGCGCCATACGTGCAAAGAGACTCGACGGGAGCGCTCTCCAGCTCAGGCGCATGCGTTGCGCGCCTCGATAGTCGTTGCGAGCACGTAGCCTTCGCCACGCACCGTCTTGATCAGTTCGGGCTCGCGGCCGTCGTCGCGCAGTCGCTGCCGCAATCGGCTGATCTGGACGTCGATCGCGCGATCGTAAGACTCTGCCTCGCGGCCCTGAATGAGTTCAGTGAGCTGGTCGCGATTGAGGACCCGGTTCGGGTGGTCGAGAAGGATGCGCAGCAGACGGTATTCGCCGCCCGAGAGCGGCGTCGCCACACCGTCAGGCGAGGTGAGCAACCGCGCCGCGGTGTCGAGACACCAGCCGGCAAAACACAGGCAGCGCGCCGGCTCGGGGCGCAGGTTGGGCGGCAAGGCGCGGGTGCGGCGCAAAATCGTCTTGATGCGCGCGAGCAGTTCGCGCGGATTGAACGGCTTGACGAGATAGTCGTCGGCGCCCATTTCGATGCCGACGATGCGATCGGTTTCCTCGCCGCGCGCCGTCAGCATCAGTACCGGGATGTTTGGCCGCTTGGCGCTGGCGCGCAGATCGCGGCACAGCGTGAGTCCGTCGCTGTCGGGCAGCATCAAGTCGAGAACGATCAGGTCGACCTCGTGCCGGTCGAGTTCGTGCCACATCTCGCGCCCGTCGCGCGCGGCGAGCGCAGCGAAACCGTTACGCGCAAGATAGGCGACGAGCAGTCGGCGAATTTCGAGATCGTCGTCGACGATCAGAATGCAGTCCGTTTTTTCCATGATCTCCTGTCAATCGCCGGGTGCGCGCGCAGCGCTGGCCAGACCTGTGCCAATTCTGAGCCTCTTTTCCATTGCCTGGCCATCTGTTTGTAACGCACTGTAACGCAAGCCTGCCGTGCAATGCTGCGTGACAATTCTCGCCCGCTGTGCAACACCCCGCTTACATGGCTGCGCTTAAATGCAGTCACGGACAGCCGCAGGCCAATGTCCGATCGAGTTAACCAACCAAAGGAGAGTGAAATGAAAACCTCAACTCATATCAAGCGCAGCACCGCCGTCGCGCTGCTCGCGGCGGCACTCGCCGTTCCGGTCTGGGCGCAAGGCGGCCCCGGAATGGGTGGTGGAATGGGTGGTGGAATGGGTGGTGGAATGGGTAGCGGAATGGGTAGCGGTCCCGGCACGCAGAACGCCGGGCCAGGCATGGGCCGCGGCGGCCGAGCGATGATGTTCGATCAGAAGAACGTCCGTGGCTGGACGCTGATGACGCCCGAAGAGCGCACGGCTTTCCAGATCCGGATGCGTGAAGTCAAGACCTACGACGAGTGCAAGAGCGTGCAGGTCGAGCATCGCACGGTCATCGAATCGCGTGCCAAGGAAAAGGGTGTGAGCTTGATGGCGCCGCGCGCCAACGCTTGTGACACGCTCAAATCACGCGGGCTGATCAAGTAGGCCTTCCCCCGGCGTGCCGGTCGGGCGGCTCGAGCCGCCCGGCTGGGCGCGCACCCAGGAGCACCATATGGCCTTGATCCAGGCAAGCGATGTGACAAAAAACTACCGCGTCGGTGACGACGATGTGCCGGCACTCCGGGGAATCAGTTTCGAGATTGACGAAGGCGCCTTTGCCGCCTTCGTCGGCCCTTCGGGCAGCGGAAAATCGACGCTGCTCAACCTGATCGGCTGCCTCGATCATCCGACGAGCGGCACGCTGCGCGTCGGCGGCACGGACATTGCGACGCTCTCACGCAGCGCGGCGGCGCGCTTTCGCGGCGAAAATCTCGGCTTTGTCTTCCAGGATTTCAACCTGGTGCCCGTCTTGAGCGGCTATGAAAACATCGAGTATCCCTTGCTGATGGTGCGCGGCTGGTCGCCCGAAAAGCGGCGCGACCGCGTGCGCAAGATGATTGCCGCGGTCGACATGAGCGCGCACGCGCACAAGCGGCCCGACCAGCTCTCGGGCGGGCAGAAACAGCGTATCGCCGTTGCCCGTGCGCTCGTCGGCGAGCCGCGCCTGGTGCTCGCCGACGAGCCGACCGCCAACCTAGATCACGACACCGCCTACCGCATCCTCAATCTGATGAAAGCGATGCGCGACGATTTTGGCACCTCGTTCATCTTCTCGACGCACGACCCGAAAATCATGAATGAAGCGGAACTGAGCTTTACGCTCGAGGATGGCCGCCTGCAACCGGAAGGAGCCGCCGCGTGATCTCGACCCTCAAACTTGCCACGCGCAATCTCCTGCGCTACCGCCGCCGGACCCTGCTCACGGCCTTGCTGATCATGCTCGGCGTGACGGCCTTGCTGCTCTTTGTCGCCGCGGCAGGGTCGTTCAAGCAGACGATGGTCGGTTCGATCACCGACAGCATGCTCGGCCACCTGCAGATTCACCGCAAAGGCTACACCGCCTCGATCGACAACCTGCCGCTCAACATGAGCTTGCAGCCGGGCCTCGTGAGCAAGATCGAAGCGGCTCTGAAGACCGAGCCGGACGTTGCCGCGTATTCGCTGCGCGTCAAGCTTGGCGCGATGTTCAGCAACTTCACGGAAAACACCAGTATTCGCCTGAACGGAATCGATCCGGTCGCCGAAGACGCGACGGTGCCCGGCCTGCGCCAGCGCATCAACGAAGGCGACAAGAGCGGCTCGCTGGTCTTGCCCGGAAGTGTCCTAATCCCGACCTTGCTGGCGCGCGGCATGAAGGTGAAAGTCGGCGATTCGGTCGTCCTCGTCGTGACCAATGCTTCCGGATCGGTCAACGGCAAGACCTTTACCGTCGGCGGCGTGCTCGACGGGGTGACCGGACCGGGCGGGCGCGACGGTTACATCCACATCGACGATGCGCGCGAACTGCTCCGTATGGAAAAGCCGGAAGTGATGGAAATCGCCGTGCGCCTCAAATCGATCGCCACGCTCGCCACCGCGCAGCAGCGGCTCGCCCGCGCATTTGACGAGATTCGCAACAAGGAAGGCAAAGTGGTGACCGAGTTGCACAGCTGGGCCGATCTCTCGCAGTTTGCCAACATCGTGCGCATGATCGACCTGATGACGCTGTTCATCCGCATCATGCTGATCGCCATCGTTCTCGTCAGCGTGATGAACGTCATGCTGATGGCCGTCTACGAGCGCATCCGCGAAATCGGCACGCTCGCGGCGATCGGCACGCAGCCCGGAAAGCTGATGGCGATCTTTCTCGCCGAAGGCCTGTTGCTCGGGCTTGCCGGCGCTGCCGCCGGAATCGCGATCAGCAGCGCGCTGGTCGCCGCCTTGAATATTTCGCCGCTCGTCTTCGCTTTCGGCCGCGAGCAGGTCACGCTGCATCCGCATCTCGCCCTGGCCGAAGTGCTCGGCGTTCTCGGTCTTGCCGTTTTCGTCTCGGGGCTTGCCAGCCTGCAACCGGCGTGGCGCGCCGCGCGCATGGACCCGATCCAGGCGCTGCGCCACGTTTGATTACCGGAAGATCAAGAATGAAAGCAAAGATACTGCTCGCCTTCCTGACGCTTTGCCTGCCTCTGCTGGCCTCCGCGCTCGACGGGCTCGAACTGCTCAAGAAACTTGACCGCAACCTCGAGCCCGAATCCTACGAGTCGTATCGCAAGCTGATCAACATCGAGCCGAGCGGCGCGAAAAAGGAGTTCGTTATCTACTCGGTGAAGAAGGGCAAGGACCAGATCGCGACGCTTTTCCTCGCGCCGAGCAGCGACAAGGGTCGCAGCACGCTGCGTCAGGGCGATAACATGTGGCTCTATATTCCCAACGTCGGCAAGCCGGTGCGCATCTCCAGCCTGCAATCGGTGACCGGCGGCGTCTTCAATAATGCGGATATCATGCGCCTCGATTACGCCGTCGAATACGACGTGAAATCGGCGGACGACAAGGGCGATCACTACCTGCTCGACCTCAAGGCCAAAACCGGCGACGTGGCCTACGACAGACTGGTGATGAAGGTGGACCGAAAGCTCGTCCTGCCGATCGAAATCGAGGCCTACACGGCGAGCGGTATGCTGATGAAAACCCTGCGCTTCAAGGACGTCAGGGATTTCGGCGGCGGCATCCGGCGTCCGGCGACGATCGAGACCGACAGCCCGCTCTACAAGGACTACAAATCGGTGATGCTCTACTCGGGGCTGAAGAAAAAGGATTTTCCCGACGAGGTGTTCACGCAGGGCTTCATGGCGCGCATCGACGAGTTGCGCAAGTGAATTTCGCGGCCGCCGTCTTCACGGTGGCGCTGACGGTGGCCGGGATCGCCAGCGGCGCCGAGCAATTCAGCTTTGACGCCAGCGAGTTCGAGAAAAAAATCTTCGACACCTCCGGCTACCTCGAAGAAAAGCTCGAGGCGATGAGCCTGCGCGGCGATGCCCCGGCCTACCGGCTCGGCTACCCTGGCAAGCCGGCGCGCAAGTCGCTGGTGCGCAGCACGACGACGCTCGAGGCGAGCGCCAGGCTCAACCTCGACGCCTTCGTCGCCGATCTGCGCGCGCAGGCGGTCAGCGCGCACGACGCGCTGACGGACACGCGGAGCGAAGCTACCGTCATGGATAGCGGCGTGCGCTGGAGCGCCGGTCCCGGTTACGTCGTCGACATCGGCAAGCGCGTGCAGCGCTGGGGCAAGGGCTATGCGTGGAGCCCGGTCGGTTTCATCGAACGGCCGCGCGACGCCAACGACCCGCAAGCTTCGCGCGAAGGCTTCGTGATGGCCTCCGGCGAATGGACGAAGCGCTTCGAAGGCCCGGTCAGCACGGTCGGCATCACGGGCCTGATCGTCCCGACCAGTGGGCGGATCAACACCGATTTCGGCCAGACCGGCCACGTGAACCCGGCCGCCAGGCTGTATCTTCTGGCGCTCGATACCGACCTCGACCTGCTCTGGCGCGGCAAGGGCGCGCGGCCGCAAAGCTTCGGCGTCGATTTCTCGCGCAATATCAGCAGCGCGCTCGAGGTGCATGGCGAATGGGCGCGCACGCTCGCGGCGCCGCGCAATACTGTGACGGCGAGCGGTGTGACACGCAGCGCGCAGGCGAACGCCGATGCCTGGCTGCTCGGCCTGCGCTACCTGACGGGCGGCGAGGTGACCTGGATCGTCGAGTACTACCGCAACGGCAATGGCTTCAGCGCGCGCGAACTCGACGTCTACGGCGACTTCCTCGCGTACGCGCTCGCCCCGGGCGCCGGTGCCGCACTTGAGAACAAGGCACGCGCCGTCGCCCAGTCGGGCTACGGCCGGCCGAATCCGGGGCGCGATTACCTCTATCTCAAGGCGAGCGTCAGCGAACCCTTCGGCTGGGTTTACGGCGCCGCGGCGCTGACCGCGATGAGCAATGTGCACGACGGCAGCTGGCAGCTCACGCCGGAAGTGAGCTACAGCGGTCTGGCCGGCGTCGAACTGCGCGCCCGCCTCGTTCTGCTCGCTGGCCCGGCGCATGCCGAGTTTGCCGAAAAGGCGGTGCGGAACCGGCTCGAACTCCAGGCTCGCTTCTTTTTCTGAGCCCGCGCAGCGCCCTTCGTCCCAACTCACACAAGATCATGCAAAAGTAACAATAAAAGCCCGCTAAGTTTCTCTTTTCCGGGCGTTTTTCTCTGCCTACACTGAACGCATGCGGAGGCCTTCAAAAGCCGCTGCGCGGATTGGTACATTAAGCGGGGAGAGCATTGTGAGTGAAACCGTATACGGCGTCTGGGACGGCGTCGTCCATGATTTTCGCCATCGACCATCCGGCCCACGCGCGCAGCTGTTGAGCGGTCTTGACGAATTTGCGCCGCACAACGCGACGAAAGCCTTCATCGCCGATCGCGGCTTTCTCGTTTTCGATCGCGACACGAGCCTTGTCGAAGCCTTCAGCCAGTACATGGCGCAGGCGGCAAGGGAGTCGTGCGGGCGCTGCGCGCCCTGCCGCGTCGGTACGCAGCGCATGCGCGACCTGTTGCACGAGGTTTCCGGCGGATCGACGCGCGCCGCGCTGCTCGACGATATCGCCGAGATTGCCACGCAGGTCAGCCAGACCTCGCTGTGCGGGATGGGCCAATCCTGCGCGCGGGCGCTCTTCGACGCGCTGTGCTTCTTTCGCGACGAGTTCAAGCCGCTGACGCCGGCGCAGGCCATTTTCCAGCACAGCTTTGTTTACACGACGGCGCCGTGCATCGAAGCCTGTCCGTCGAAGGTCGACGTGCCGCGCTACATCGACGGCATCAAGGGTGGGAAATTCGATTTCGCGCTCGGCGTCGTCCTCGACAAGTACCCGCTTGCCGCGACCTGCGGCCGCGTTTGCGTGCGCTTCTGCGAAACCGCCTGCCGACGTGCGACGGCCGACGGTGCGGTCAGCATCCGCGCGCTCAAGCGCTACGCCGCCGACCAGGCGATTCTCCACAACCGTCTGCGCTTTCAAAAAAATCCGCTCCAGCACGACAAGCGCGTCGCCGTGATCGGCGCCGGACCGGCCGGAATCACCTGCGCCTACAAGCTGCTGCTCAAGGGCATCAAGGTCGATATTTTTGACGCGCAAAAAGCGGCGGGCGGCATGGCGTCGATCGGCATACCGAGTTATCGCTTGCCGAAGGACGTGCTCAAGGCGGAAAGCGAAGACATCATCCGCCAACTCGGCGGCGAATTTTTCTACGGCAAGCTGCTCGGCGACGATTTCAAACTCGCTGACCTCTTCGCCAACGGTTATGACGCGGTCTTTCTCGCCTACGGCGCGAGCCAGGGCACGCGGCTCGGCATCCGCAACGAGGATGCGTGCCTTGCCGGCTACGCTTCGGGCCTCGACTTTTTGTTCAAGGTGCACCAGCACGTCGAGTACGGCGAGCCACACGCGCCGCTCGGCGACGTGATCGTCGTCGGCGCCGGCAACGTCGCGATGGATTGCGTGCGTTCGGCGCGGCGCATGGGCGCGCGCTCGGTGCATCTGGTCTATCGGCGCACCGTCGACGATATGCCGGCGGCGCCCGACGAAGTCGTCGCCGCCGCGCACGAAGGCATCGTATTCCATTGTCTGACCCATCCCACCGGACTGCGCGTCGACCATGGCAAGGTGGTCGGCGTCGAGCTCGTGCGCATGAGCCAGACCGATCGCGACGCCAAGGGCCGGCACAACGTCGCGCCGATTCCCGGTTCCGAATTTACGCTGTCCTGCGACTTCGTCATCGCGGCGATCGGCCAGCAGGTCGCGGCCGACGTTCTTAAGGCCGACGACGGCGTCGAAGTCGACCGCTGGAACTGCATCGTCGTCGAGCCCGACACGCTGGCGAGCACGCGCAAGGGCGTTTTTGCCGGCGGCGATTGCGTCCTCGGGCCGCTGACGCTGGTGCATGCGCTCGAGCAGGGTGAGCGCGGCGCGGCGAGCATCTTCGAATATCTGTTCAGCGGCGAGGTGACGATCAAGCCCGAGCGGCGTATGCAGAAACTCATCGCGCGCAACAAGCTGTGCACGAGCGAAGTCCTCGGCTGCCAGCCGCTACAGCGTAAGCCGGTTCGCGTCCGCGCGGCAGACCCGGCCGAGCGCATTACGCACTTCAAGGAAGTCGACCCGGTGATTTCCAAGGAACAGGCCTACGAAGAAGCCGGACGCTGCCTGCGCTGCTACCGGCTGTACTCGGTCGTCACCGCAAAGCAGCTCCCGCGCGAGGCCGCACGCGCCGGACACCGCGAACCGATATTCCTGGAGTAGATGCCCATGAAAGCACAGATCAACGGCAAGGAACTTGCCTTCGCGGCCAACGAGACGATTCTCGCGGTGGCCCGCCGCAACGGAATTTTCGTCCCGACGCTTTGCGAGCTCAACGACATCGACCATGCTCCCGGCACCTGCCGCGTCTGCCTTGTCGAAGTGCGCCGCGCTGGGCAGGCGACGCCCGACTACGTCACCGCCTGCGATACGCCGCTGAGCGAAGGCGTGCAGGTCATGACGCGCACGCCGCGCGTGCAGGAAATGCGCCAGTTGCAGATGGAAATGATCATGGCCGATCACCATCAGGATTGCGCCAGTTGTCCGCGCAACGGCAACTGCGAGCTGCTGGCGACGGCCAACTCGGTCGGCTTGAAGCAGGTACGTTTTCACTACACCGACGGCTGGGAGAACCTCGAGCCCGATCACGGCAGCCAGCCGATCATTTACGATCGCAGCCGCTGCATCCGCTGCCAGCGCTGCGTGGCCGTCTGCCGCAAGGTACAGGACGTCGACGCGCTTGAACTGGCCGGCTGGGGCAACGCCGCGGGCGTCCGTCTCAAGGGCGGTTTGGTCGAGCTATCGCCGTGCGTCACTTGCGGTCAATGCGTCATGGTCTGCCCGACCGGCGCGCTCGCCGAGCGCGACCAGACGCAGGAGGTACTCGACTACCTCGCTGATCCGGACATCATTACCGTGTTCCAGACGGCGCCGGCGATCCGCGTCGGTATCGGCGAGGAGTTCGGCTTGCCGCCGGGAACCAACGTCGAAGGGCAGATCATCGCCGCGCTGCGCCTGATGGGCGCCGACGTGATCCTCGATACCAACTTCGGCGCCGACGTCGTCATCATGGAAGAAGGGACCGAGCTGCTCGGGAACCTCAAGGACAAGCGGCGGCCGACCTTCACCTCGTGCTGTCCGGCGTGGGTCAATTTTGCCGAGAAGCACTACCCGGAAATTCTGCCCTTCCTGTCGACGACGCGTTCGCCGCAGGCGGTAATGGGGAGAATCGCCAAAACCTACCTGGCCGAAAAGCGTGGCATCGATGCGAAGCGCATGCGCATGGTCGCGATCATGCCGTGTACGGCCAAGAAGGAAGAGGCGGCACGCCCGGTGCTCGGCGAAAAAGGGGTCCCCGACGTTGATGTCGTGCTCACCATGCGCGAATTCGCGCGCCTTTTGCGCCGCGAAGGCATCGACCTCAAGCTGCTCGAGCCGTCGGTCTACGACGACGCGCTGATGAGCGAATACTCGGGTGCCGGGGCAATCTTCGGGACGACCGGCGGGGTCATGGAAGCGGCGGTGCGCACCATGTATTACGTCGTCAATGGCAAGGAGCTCGAGCACATCGAAGTGTCGCAGCTGCGCGGCTTCGAGAACGTGCGCTCGGCCACCGTGAACCTCGGCGGGCAGTTCGGCGAGATCAAGGTCGCGATGTGCCATGGGCTCAAGGGCACGCGGCAGATCGTCAAGGCCGTGCTCGACGGCAGCGCCGACTTCGACTTCATCGAGGTCATGGCCTGCCCGGGCGGCTGCGTCGACGGCGGCGGCACCTTGCGCTCGAAGAAATCGTACATCCCGCACGCCATGAAGCGCCGCGAAACGATATTCAACATCGACCGCAAGATGCGCGTGCGCCAGTCGCACAACAACCAGCAGGTGCAACAACTCTACGCCGATTTCTTCGGCGCGCCGCACTCGCAAAAGGCGCACGAATTCCTCCACACACACTACGAATCCCGCCCCTGCGGTGTCGCCGCCGATATCGTCGCGGCCTGGGACGAACTCAAGAAGCAGGGCGGCATGTGAGATGCGGTAGCGCAGACAAGGACGATACGATGAACGACGAACAACGCAATAGCTGGCTTGACGCGGCGCAGGTGGACGCGGTGCTGGCGAGCGCGGCGCCCGACGCGGGCAGGATTCGCGGCGTGCTGGACAAGGCGCGCGAGCTCAAGGGGCTCGACGCGGCTGAAGTCGCGGTGCTCTGCCAGATCAGCGCGCCGAATGCGCTCGACGAGCTGTTCGCAACGGCGCGCCAGGCGAAGGAGACGATCTACGGGCGGCGCATGGTGCTTTTTGCGCCGCTCTACATTTCCAACGTCTGCGGGAATGAGTGCAGCTACTGTGCGTTCCGCGCGTCGAACAAGGCTTTGCCGCGGACGGCGCTCGACCGGGCGGCGATCGCCCGCGACACCGCCGAGCTCGTCCGCCAGGGACACAAGCGACTGCTGCTCGTCGCCGGCGAGGGCTACCCGGCTTCGCGCGGCGGCTTCGACTACATCCTCGATGCCATCGCCGCGGTTTATGAGGTCACCGACACGACGGG